>CAZVFM010000326.1:0-2877 GCA_964626095.1 uncultured Roseivirgaceae bacterium
AGGGATACCTATTCTTCCAGGATAACCGATAAAACCAAATCCGCGATTTACATACAGGTGTTGATTACCCTCGGTGTATAAATCGGCCCATTGCTTATATACATATTGAGAAGGGCTCCATTTGAAATCTCCAATCTCTACTCCAAACTGAAAACCATGGGTATGTCCTGCAAACATGATATCTATATCGGTATAATTTTTTCTTACCTGCGCATCCCAATGACTCGGATCAT
The DNA here is from genome assembly GCA_964626095.1 of uncultured Roseivirgaceae bacterium. Classification (GTDB taxonomy): domain Bacteria; phylum Bacteroidota; class Bacteroidia; order Cytophagales; family Cyclobacteriaceae; genus DAOLDI01. The sequence goes on from CAZVFM010000326.1 coordinate 234, forward strand.
GCGAAAGCAAAAGTTTTACTGCAGCTTCATCTGTTCCTTTCAGGGCCTCATCCATCTTTCCATATTTCGGAAAGCGACCGGTGCCCCAATTTTCAATTCCTACAATAGCAATTTTCTCTCCGCCCATCTCCAACATGCGATGTTCATTCATCAGCAAGTCATAACCCATTAATCGGTGTGCTTCGATAAGGTCTTTGAAATTTTGTGACTTAGCACTGGCGCTGCTCCATGATTTATAATCGCCATAATCATGATTACCGGTTACAGAATAAACGCCTAAGGGTGCCTTAACTTTCTCAAACACTTTAATGTACTCATTCACTTCAGCCGTTTCATTATTCACCAGGTCACCAGTAAAAAATATTACATCGGGTTTCTCGGCTAATAACATCTCTACACCACCCATCACCGCTTTTTGATTATAAAAACTACCGCTGTGTATGTCTGATAACTGCCCTATGCGAATACCATCAAATGCTTTGGGAAGATTTTTCAGGTAAACTGTTTTTCTTCTGATGCGATAATCATGTGCGCCAGAAACAATTCCATAGGTCATGGCCGCAAAAGGAATAGTAGCGGTAACAATGGCCGTCTTCATTAAAAACTCAGATCGTGTGATACCTCCACTTTCAGATGCTTGCCCTACTGATGAGGATTGAAACAATGAACTTACCCAGAGCACTCCTCTGCGGATATCATCAATAAAGATAATCAGTACGCCAAATAGCTTTGAGAAATAAATCAGACTCACCCACACCAAAATAAAATTTCTGGTGATTGTACTCGTGCGATAAGGATTCCCATACAGGTACCAGGCAAGACCTAAAACAGTTAGAATGGTGATTGACCAAAAAATATAGCGAAAAATATTTCTCCATAATGGAGAAATATTTTTCGTAACTGATACTACTGCCTGATAAGTGTAAAAATCAATTAGTAAAAAAATTGTAATAAAGACGAGTAGTACCATTAACTTGTTCATTTACTGATCAGGCAATATTTAAGGCCCTGTTTATTCTTGCAAAGAAGAGATACATAACCGGAACAATAACCAGGGTTAGGAAAGTTGCAAATATCAACCCGAAGATTACTGTCCACGACAATGGCGACCAGAAGATCACACTATCGCCACCTAAATAAAAATCAGGATTATAATTACTGAACAGTCCAATAAAGTCGATATTAATACCAACAGCTAAAGGTATTAAACCCAATACGGTTGTAATTGCCGTAAGCAAGACCGGACGCAACCTGGTTTTACCCGCTTCAATGATAGCAGTAATTACATCTGGCATCTCCAAACGGTCGACTCCAAATTCTTCGCGCATACGCTTGCGTTTGAGTTCAATAAAGTCGAGCAATACTATGGCATTGTTAACTACCACACCGGCAAGTGAAATAATTCCCACCATGGTCATGATCACAACAAAGCTCATATTAAAAATGAACAGCCCAAGAAAAACACCTATTGTACTTAATGGTACAGTAGTCATGATAATGATTGGTGTAGTCAACTTATTGAACTGAGCAACTATAATGAAGAATATAATTCCGATTGCTAATAAAAGCGCACCAAATAAAAATTGAAACTCCTCTGCTTGTTGTTCTTGCTCTCCTGTAAACTTAAAGTCATAACCCGGAGGCATATTGAAATCTTGTAACGCCTCTTTAATTTGTCCGGTAATTACTGTTGGATTATATCCCGTAAGCACATTGGATGTTATACTGATTACCCGTTTTAAATCTTTGCGTTTGATCGAACCATAGGTTGAAGTCAATTCCGCAGTTGCAATGGATGAAATAGGAACCTGGTGCATCTTACCGCTTGTCTGATCACGGAACGTGATGCTCTTGTTCAATAAAGCATCTACATCATATCGATACTTATCATCCAAACGCAGTTGAATTTCATAGTCATCTTCACCTTGTTTGAATTTAGAAATTTCTTTGCCAAACAAAGAAGTGCGTACTTCATCCGCCACCATATAAGTTGACAAACCAAATCTTCTGGCTTTTTCTCGATCAATGTCAACGATTAATTCCGGCTTACCGATTTCTAAATCTGTTTTCAATTTTTCAATACCCGGAATGCCCGATTCGTTGATAAAGTTCTTCAACTGTTCACCCACACGCATCAAGGTGGCAAGGTCATCACCTGTCAGTTCAATACTTATAGGTTTACCTACCGGAGGACCGGCAGCATCTTTATCAACTGTTACGGTTACACCCGGATAACCACTAACTGCCAAACGCATTTCATCCAACACCTCTTGGGTGTTTTTTCCCCCGCGTTTTTTATACTCAACAAAATTGACGGTAATCCTGGCTTTATGCGGAGTATCCGATTGCCCTATTCCTGAAGGGTCGTTTGGATCAGAAGTACCTTGTCCCACATTAGCAGTAACAGATTCGACAATGGTTTTGTGAGGTGCAATCACCTCCATTACCCGCTCTTCCATTACCTGGGTAAACTCATTGGTTACTTCAATATCAGTACCTACTGGAAATTCAATAAATACATTGGCATATTTTGGCTCATTGATGGGGAAATAAATAACCTCAGGACTTCTTACAATAAACAAACTTATAGAGAGTACCATCATCAGCAATGTGCCAAAAAAGAACAAGTAAGGTTTCTTACCAT
>CAZVFM010000327.1:0-2863 GCA_964626095.1 uncultured Roseivirgaceae bacterium
GAGAGTACCATCATCAGCAATGTGCCAAAAAAGAACAAGTAAGGTTTCTTACCATTTAACGCGTAGGTGATAGTAGCTGCATACATTCGTTCTATAATGGGAAGAAAGCCCCCCTGAAACTTTTTTGCTGCCGGCACTAAAACATAGACATTTAATAATGAGAGGAGTGCAAAAACAATCAGCAGATTTCCAATAGAAGTAAACTCCATTAAAAGAAATACCGCGCCAAGTATAAGTAGAATGATCACCATCCTCCATACTTTTTTGAATTTGATCTCCATACCCTTCTCACCTACTTTCATAAATGTGGCTATGAAAATCGGGTTGATAATAAGCGCCACAAACAATGAAGAGCTCAATGAAATGATCAGGGTGATGGGCAAATACTTCATGAACTCTCCCATGATACCCGGCCACATGGCCAAAGGTAAAAAGGCTGCCAAAGTTGTGGCGGTCGATGCAATAATTGGCCATGCCACTTCGCCAACACCCAATCTTGTAGCGTCCATGGGTTTATAGCCCTCTTCCATCAATCTATAAACGTTTTCAACTACCACAATTCCATTGTCGACAAGCATACCCAGGGCCATTATCAAACCGAATAGCACCATCATGTTAATGGTGATACCAAAGGCTCCTAGAATCACGAATGACAAGAACATGGATAGCGGAATGGCCATACCTGCAAACAAGGCATTACGTGTACCCAGGAAAAACAATAAAACAAGTACAACAAGTATAACACCAGAGATGATGTTGTTCTCTAAACTCGCTACATTTTCAATTGTAAATTCTGACTGATCATTTGTAATGGTTACGTTTACATCTTCAGGAAAAACTTCAGCCCTGGCCTTAGCCAAAATCAAATTTATTTTTCTTGTTGCTTCAATAAGGTTTTCACCACTGCGCTTCACCACATCTACCATCACAACAGGCTCGCCATTAAGGCGGGCAAAATTTTGCTTTTCTTTATAATCAAATTCAACAGTTGCAATATCACGTAAGTAGACTATGTTTCCTTTTTCGTGTTTAACAACTATCTCTAATAATTGTCGAGGGTCTTCAAACTCGCCCACCACCCGAAGTGTTCTGCGCACACCATCATCCAAAATATTTCCTCCTGATAAAGTAACATTCTCAGCTTTAACGGCATTTTCAATATCTCCGAAATTTATCAAACGCGCTTCCAATTGGTAGGGGTCCACATTAATGCGGACTTCCTTTTCATCTACACCACGGATCTCTACCTTTGATATCTCCTTTAACTTTTCAATCTCATCTTCAAGGTATTCCGCATAATTGTTCAACTCATCGAGCGTATAATTACCAGAAAGGTTGATGTTCATTACAGGAAACTCTGAGAAATTCAATTCAAAAACATTCGGATCAGCCGGTAAATCATTAGGTAACTCTGGCTTTGCACGATCTACAGCATCCTTTACTTTGGTGAGTGCATCTCCAACATCAGTTGAAGGATCAAACTCTATGATGATGGTACTATAATCCTGTACAGAATTGGATTGAATCTTATCAATTTCAGAAATCGAATTGAGTTCCTTTTCGATTGGCCTGGTTACCAGGTTCTCCATATCAATTGGCGAGTTCCCCGGATAACCTGTTCCGATATAGATAATAGGTTGCTCTATCTCCGGATAACTATCTTTAGGTAATGAGATATAGGTGCTGATACCCATTACTACTACCAAAAATGTAAGGAAGAAAACAGTAGTACGGTTTCTTAATGCATAAGAGGTGAGCTTAAACTCCTTATCAACCTTTTTATTTTGGCCTTCTACTTTATTGTTAATATCACTCATACAATAATGTTGTTCAGATTTATATTATTTCTTTAATGCAACACCGTTCTTGCTTAATGGGGAGGGGCTATTGGATACCAATACCTCCACCCCATCGGTAAGTTCGCGAAAACCTTTATCTACAATCATTTCGTTTCCTTCAATTCCATGTACAACTTCTGTATTGCTGTTGTAACTGTAACCAACTGTTACATGTAGTTTTTGTGCAAACCTTTGTTCACCTTTTGTTGTTAGAGCAAATATGAAAGTTCCCTGATCATCGCGTTGTACAAGTTTGGTTGGAATAATGTAAGCTTCTGGATTAAAATAATCACGAAGCTTCAATACAGTTACCTGATTGGGTTTTAAAGTAAAACCAATATTGTTTGGCAAATCAATCTCTACTGAAAATGTACGGTTCTCAGCATTAATCACCTGTCCTACAGCACTAATCAATGAATTAATGCTCTTATCTACTGAAGGGAAATAAATTTCTACTTTATCGCCCGCATTGAATTTGCCAATAAAACGTTCTGAAACATCCGCCTTGATATACATTTCATCGGGATTGACCATCCGTAACAAAGGCAAGCCCGGTACTGCCATCTCTCCTGCCCTTGCCTGCACTTCATCAACTGTGCCAGTAAAAGGCGCACGAATCAAAGCCTGGTCTAACTGCGCGTTGGCTGTAGATAATCTACGCTCTAACGATTCTTTATTGTTCTTGGCTTGCAGGTATTGAATTTCAGTACCGATGTTTTGTTTCCATAAACGATCTTGTTTTTCGTAAACTGTTTTCGCCAATTGAAGAGAAGTATTTATCTCGGCTATATTGTTTCTGATAATTTCTGCATCCAGACTGATCAGTAAATCGCCTTTCTTAACCAACTGTCCTTCTCTTACATGAACCTGTTTTATTTCTCCACCAGTAACCGAGCCAATCATCACATTCCTTCTTGATTCAACAGAACCCCTAACTTCCATTTTGTGTTCGAAGTTTTGCTTTACGGGAGTAAAAGTCGAAACAAGAATCGCATTTGAGTTCTGTGTTATGTATTCCGGATCAA
>CAZVFM010000328.1:0-2863 GCA_964626095.1 uncultured Roseivirgaceae bacterium
ATTTGATTTATCTGATTGTGCGGGCAGCACAGATGGAACTGCTCGGCAGCATACTAGGTCAATTCATGGGCGTGGGGGTACTTGCCGCCATTATTCTTTTTCAACCAGAGATTAGAAAGTTTTTATTGCTCATTGGGCGCACCACAGAATTTAACCGGGGAAATTTTTTTAAAAATTTATTAAATGTAAAAACAGGATTCCATGATGATTTTGATATCAGCCCGGTTATAGAAGCAGCCAAGTCCTTAGCGGCAACTAACTCGGGCGCATTAATTGTATTTTCAAGAGACACTGAACTAAAATTTTATGCCGAGTCGGGCGACATGTTGAACGCAGACGTTTCAAAGCGTCTGTTGCTTGCCATTTTTTCAAAAGTAAGTCCGCTGCATGATGGTGCCGTAATTATTTACAAAGGAAAAATCAAAGCAGCTCGCTGCATTTTACCTGTAACAGAAAATGATAACCTGCCTGCGCATTACGGGCTAAGGCACCGGGCAGCCCTTGGTATGTCTGAAACCACAGATACTCTCGTAATGGTAGTGTCTGAAGAAACCGGCTCATTTTCCATTGCAAAAAACGGCAAGCTCTCTTATAATATCTCTGCGCAAGAGATGAGAGAAAAAATTGTGGATTATCTCAACGATAACCGACAGGAATATTGGCTTGAGGATGAGGACAAAAAAAATGTAGCTGGTACCGAATTAAAACAAACTAAAGCCACTGCCTGATTTTCGATTACCTCAAAGGGTAGCGGTTAAGTCTTATTATCCTGACATATAGTGTAAAAATAGAATTATTCTTTAGTGCTGATGATGGCTGCTAAATTACATTTACTAATTGCTTTCACCTTTCTCTACCACATCCTAACTGCACAGGTAGCAAAGGTAGAAACGGTAATACAAAAGGGACACGACCAATCGGTGTTATGCCTTGCCATGCATCCCGACAGCAGCCTCCTTGCTACTGGAAGCAGAGATAAATCCATCAAACTCTGGAACATCGATAACACCCGTGAAATAAGAAATCTACTTGGACATACTGCCTCCGTGAGGAGTATTGACTTTAGTCCGGATGGAAAAATATTGGCTAGCTGTTCCAATGATGAAACTTTTCGTTTATGGGATATCCGCACAGGCAAAACAATTTATCGCTCAGAACCTCTCGGTGATCTGCTCACCTCAATTGTTTTTCTTGCTGATGGCAACCACATCGTATTAGGTGGCTATCTATGGGAGGCATATGTGTGGAATATCCCCGAGAAAAAAATTGTTAAAAAAATAAAAGTAGGTCCTAACAAAGGAACCGGGTCAGGTGTGCAGATGGCTGTAAGTAATGACGGTAATTGGTTCGCAATTGCCGAAGACAATCACACAGCACAGGTATTTGACGCCAAAAGTTTTGAGCAGCAATACACCCTAAAGCGCGAAGAAGGATACTGCGGGGGTTGTCCGTCATACATCAGCTTCAGTCCGGATAGTAAATTTCTGTACATGGTGTCACATCGCGGGCCGGTTAAAAAGTATAACCTGGCCACCGGAGAATTAGTAAACGAATTAACTGATCAAATCCTGGACCCGAAAAGCATAGCCATTAGCGACAATGGCATTCATCTTCTGGTTACCACACAAACAAAGTCTTTGCTTTATAATACAGAAGATGGTGAACTCATAAGATCCTTCGGAACAGACGATAAAGCTAAATTTAACCAGGCCAAATTCAGTTTGCGCAATGATAGGATAATTTTTGCACAAGAAAATAATGTTATTGAAGTCAGAACTTTAAGTGACCAAAGCCACAGCATATTTAGCGGTATTCTAAATGAAAGAGACAAAGGCGGGATAAATTATGATCCGAATTTTTATTGGGAATCACATATTGCCCGATATATACGCATAAAAAATTATCTAAAAATTGCGCCCGATGGCCAAACACTCATCCGTGGAAAATTCGGCACCAAACTGAAACAATGGGACATGGCCAGCGGACAACAATTACATGAATTCATTGGCCATGAAAAAGCTCCCTACTGTTTTGACTTTACTGCAGATGGAAAATTAATGGTGAGTAGTGGCGCTGATGGTCGCATTATTATCTGGGATTTAGCCCATGGTGACTCACTAAAGAGTTGGAAAGCCCATCGAGAACCGGTGTTTGATGTCCGCTTTAGTAATGATGGCAGCAAAATTATCAGCACCAGCTGGGATGCAACAATCAAAATTTTTGATGCTAATACAAGCAAGCAATTGCAGTACATTGATTTGCAAAACAACTCTGCTTTTGTAAGCACTTTTCATCATAACAATTTATACTTCTTTGCCTCAAGGCTTAATAAAGAACTTGAAATGTGGGAACCAGATACCAAAACAGTTGTCAGAACCTTTGTAGGACATTCCGATGGGGTTTCTTCCATACAACAAAGTAAGGATGGGCAACGTTTGTTGAGCTCCAGTTGGGACGGTACCATCAGACTTTGGGATATAGCCACAGGTTTAAGCGTGCAGAAGTTTTCAAAACATGAAGGCGGTGTGCATACGGCCATCTTCAGTAATCATGAAAATTGGATATTCAGTGCTGGGGCCGATCGCATAATTAATGTTTGGAATGCAGAAAACGGCAAATTGCTTTATCAGCTGAGCGGGCACCAATCAGAAATTACAAGTCTTGATATCAGTAAAGATGATAAAACATTGGTAAGCCATAGTCTCGATGGCATCACCAAATTCTGGGACCTGGAGAATAAAAAAGAATTCTACGAGCATATTCATTTAGCAGAACGCGAATGGATGGTAAAAACACTCGATGGATATTTCAATATTACTTCCAATGCGCATGACAAAATTCATTTTGTGAGTGGCCTTACAAC
>CAZVFM010000329.1:0-2862 GCA_964626095.1 uncultured Roseivirgaceae bacterium
CGCATTGCTAAAAAGCATTTTACCATTTTCCCAAAAACTTCTGTACAAGGGATTATCGACCAGGTACACAATTTTTCCGCTGCCCTTGTCTTGTACACCAAAGACCAAGCTGTTTTCCATGCGCTTATTTGCGCGGTATCCGGCAAAGCCCTGCACCGGCCTGGGCTTATCTTTAAGCACGCCTACATTCCATGCATTCTCCATAAAATCGTAACGCTGTTCTCCGGTCTTTAAGGTGTAATAGGTATCGCCTAATCCAAAAGCAAGTGGATGAGATTTATCCAGGCTCACTTTATAAATGGCACCGGAGATATTATCCGAAACAGATTTTCTTTCCTGTTCTTCATAAATGCGTAAGCCCGCTTTTTCTTTCGCTGTTTTTTCAGCCAACTCAGCAGCCTTCTTTACATCTTCGCTTGCATACTTCTTCAAGGCAAAGCCATTTTTGTCGGCCACGGCATTCAATGCATTGCCAATTAAAATCAACCGGCCCCCGCTGCTTACCCAACCCTCTACTTTTTTCAAAGTCTCTTCATCAAACAAGCGATAATTTCCTGAAGGTACAATCAATACATTATAGCTTGATAGATCGATGTTGTTGAAGTAGTCTGTGCCCAATACGGTTATGGGGTAACGCAATTGTTGTTCAAAGAAATGCCATACTTCGCCAAAAGAAAGTGAAGAAACCTGTTCACCCGATAGCACGGCTATTTTAGGTTGCGCTAAATAATTCACATGACCAGAACCAAAATCTTTTCCACTGTCTACAAATCCTGTGGTACTGCTGTAGAGCTTTCTGCCATGGCTGTTGGCAAGGGCCAGCACCTGGTCATCAAAGGCAGGAACGCCTTCATTGTTTCTTTGGGTAACAATGAGTGTACCTGGCTCAAAGCGTTCACCTGAAACGGTAAAAGCTTTTTCTGCAGCCCTTACCTTTATGCCTTTCTGTATAAGGGCACCAAGAAATTTGGCGTCTTCTACACCCTGGTACTTAAAAATATAAGCATACACATTGCCTGTTGGTTTGCTGTTGTTCACAACTGCGGGGGCGTAGGCTTTGCCTGTATTCACCCGCTCATTCAATGCATAGGCTTCTAAATTGTAAGCGTACATCAGGTTCCATGCGGTGATATCGTAGGTAGCAGAATCAGAAAGTTTGGAAACAGGTTCAAACAATGCTGTGATTAATTTTGATTTGGGTTGGTAAGCACTGATGATGAGGTCATCAGTACCAAGACTTAGGGTAGCGTTGGCTGCCTGCCGCTGATAATCAAATCCTTTGGTAGTGCGTGAAGCAGTTGGATGGCCGTATTTAATATGATGGGTATCTAACCATGAAGTAAGTTTTTTGATTTTATCTGCGTTGTTGCTGCCCTTGATGATGTACGTTTTGTAGGGAGAAGCAGGATTGTTAAGGCTCTCTCTGAAATATTTTTCAAACTCGTCAATCACTCTTGTGCTGTGCAAGGAGGTGATCTCTACCGTTGATAGTCCGGTGGTATGGTGGTGCATGATCCGGTCTTTCAAAGTAAGTGGGTCGCCTTCCCTTGTGCTGATGGTTAATCCTGCGAAGCCATGGCCCGCCTGTTCGTAAGTCATCCCGATCGATCCGTTAAAGGTCGGGTAAGTATCGCCATAACTTGGATAATACAAATCAAAATGTTCTTTAGTAAAGTACAGCCAACCTTCGGCATCAAAATATTTCGCGTGGTTTTTACCAATGCTTACCTGGAACTCGCGTTGCCAGGGGGTAATGATTTCATGAAAGGGTTCGGCTGCAGGGGCAAAATAATATGGGCTGTTATAGCCTTGTTCGTGAAAGTCAACATGAATATGCGGCATCCACTCATGATAAATTTTAATTCTTGCCTGCGATTCTACTTGTGCCTGCCATGCCCAGTCGCGGTTTAGGTCAAAAAGGTAATGATTAGACCTGCCTCCGGGCCAGGGCTCGCGGTGTTCTCTTGAATCGCCATTGGGGTTGGCCGGTTGATTACCAAATGAATTATAAAAGTTGGCATAGCGATCGCGTCCATCGGGGTTAATGCAGGGATCAATGATCACGAGCGTATTCTTCAACCATTCTTTTGTTTTGCCATTGTTTGGGTTCACCAGTTCGTACAAGGTTTGCATAGAGGCTTCAATAGAACTCGCTTCATTGCCATGCACATTATAACTTAACCAGGTAATCGGAATTTTTTCTGTTGAGGGATTGCCTTCTGCCAGTCCTGCCCTGCGCAGATTATCCAGGCGAATTTGTTCACGCCTGGTAAAATTCTCTGGAGAAGTAATGATGGCATAAACCAGGGGACGGTGTTCATAGGTTTCACCGTATTGTTTCAATTCAACATTGGGCATTACATTGGCCACATGTTGAAAGTATTCTACTACCCGGTGATGGCGAGTAAAACGATCGCCCAATTCGTAGCCTAAAAATTCTTCCGGGCTTTGTAGATTTTGCTGGGCAAAGGCAGCTGCAGCAATAAGGATAAGACATAAAAATGCAATCGACTTTTTCATATAGTGTTGTTCAGCATGTAAAGTTAATGTTGCCCAAATACCAAACAAGAATTACTTACTTAAGCAAGCGCTTTATTTGGGGCAAGTGGTGTGTAATGTGTTCGCCCAAGAAGATAATAGCCTGGCTTGCATTGAACCTACCCGCCATGGTATGTTTAAAAATTAATTTTTTCTGATCGGCTTCTTCAATACCGGCTAACAGATTTTTAAGATCAGCACGTAGCAAGGCCCATTGCTTTTTAATCTCTTCAAGCGAAGGTGATTCGGGTGTTTTTGATACAATAATCTTTGGAGCCTTGTATTTTAGTGGAATGCGTTGTGAAACCTTAAGCACCCACAGGC
>CAZVFM010000330.1:0-2842 GCA_964626095.1 uncultured Roseivirgaceae bacterium
GCTGCACTTAGCATGGAGAAAGATGATGCCGGCTGGACCATCAAAAAAATTGAACTTACCACCAGCGCGAAAGTACCCGGTATAAGTGAATCACAATTTCTTGAACTGGCAGATGGCGCGAAAAAAGGCTGTCCTGTATCCAAGGTATTGAATTGTGAAATTACACTGAAGGCCTCGCTTGCATAAGCATCAAAAATTTGTAGTAAGAATGCTTGAATGTGCCAAGTCCCGCCAAAATTTGGCACATTTGCATTTAACTATTCTGATTTGAAAGACGATCGATATTCCCAGCGCGGGGTTTCCGCCAGCAAAGAAGATGTGCACCAAGCCATCAGCAAGCTCGACAAGGGCCTTTATCCTAAAGCTTTTTGTAAAATAGTTGAAGACCATCTGGGCAATGACCCTGACTATTGCACCGTAATGCATGCCGATGGGGCAGGCACAAAATCGTCATTAGCTTACATCTACTGGAAAGAAACCGGTGACTTATCCGTATGGAAAGGGATTGCTCAAGACGCTATTATCATGAACATTGATGACCTGCTTTGTGTAGGAGCTACTGATAACATTTTACTTTCTTCCACCATAGGTCGCAATAAAAATCTTATACCTGGCGAAGTTATCTCAACGATTATTAATGGAACAGAGGAAGTTTTAGAAATGCTGCGCCAACATGGGCTAAATGTCATCAGCACAGGAGGTGAAACAGCAGATGTTGGCGATTTGGTACGCACCATGATTGTAGACAGCACCGTTACAGCGCGCATGAAGCGCAGCGATGTAATCGACAACAAAAATATTCAGGCAGGTGATGTAATTGTTGGCCTGGCTTCTTTCGGAAAAGCAAATTACGAGCAAGAATACAATGGGGGCATGGGAAGTAACGGACTTACTTCTGCAAGGCATGATGTGTTTGAAAAAAGTTATGCATCCAAATACCCGGAGTCTTACGATGCGCATGTTCAGGAAGATTTGGTTTACAGTGGCAAGTACAAAGTTACGGATACCATTCCGGGACTTGATGTAAACATCGGCAAACTGGTGCTTTCGCCTACGCGTACCTATGCGCCAATAATGATAGAAGTTTTTAAACAACTTCGTTCACAAATTCACGGACTGGTACATTGCAGCGGAGGCGCGCAAACCAAAGCATTACATTTTATTGATCAGTTGCATATAATTAAAGACAATTTATTTGAAGTGCCACCACTTTTTAAACTCATACAAGAATGTTCGGGCACCGACATGAAAGAGATGTACAAGGTCTTTAATATGGGTCACCGCATGGAGGTCTATATCAGCGAAAAGTATGCACAGCAAGTAATAGACATTTCAAAAAGTTTTGGTGTAGATGCAAACGTTGTGGGGCGTGTTGAGCCTTCAGAGAAAAAGCAACTTACCATTAAATCTTTTGCCGAAACATTTAACTATTGATTAACAAATATGATTGATGTTAAATTTGGCGCCTTATTTCCCTGGCAGTTTCGTTTTCTTGCACTGCTCTTCATTATTGCGGGCATTGTACTCATTCAAAGTCATGTATGGGTTTCTTTGGGTTTAATTGTTGCGGCAGCGTTCATTATTACAGCATACGAGGGAACGGAAATTGACATTAACAATAATACTTTTCGGGGATACACAGCTTACTTCTTTATCAAAACTGGAAAATTTGAAAACTATGTTCGAGCAGAGGACTTGTTTATTACAAAATCTAAACAAAGTCAACAAATGTACACCGCACACACTACGCACTCTTCTACTTTTAAAGATGTGGTATACCATGCCTACCTCAAGCGCTTACAAGGAGAACCGATTCACTTGCTAAGCTCAAAAAACAAGGAGACATTGATTAAAAAACTCGCTCCCTTACGTGAGGGTTTGAAGGTGGAAATTGTTGATGTTACCTGACTAGTTTGCAGCCAATGCAAAAAACAAAAGCCCAAACAATTGGGCATAATCCTGTAATGATGCTGTTGTTGTTTCTGGCTTGGTAAATAAAGCATACCATTCTGCATCTTCCGCATTCACATCTGCACTTGTACTTGCCTTAAGTAAAATTCTTCTGTTATTAGCACTTAGTAACAGTCCGCCAAAAGAACGACTTAATGGATTGAGGTTTTGAAGCAATACTATCGCCTCAGTTTCGGTCTCACTCATGAAATATACTACTCCCAGTTGTTCATCAAACTCAACAATGTATATTTTGTTGTTCAACTCTCCTTGAAGGTAATGTCGGTCGCCCCAGCCGAACGAGCCCTCATCTCTGTATCCGTATAAGGCAAGGGGGTCTTCGTTGGGTTTTGAAAAGAAATATAGTCGGCCACTCAGTTTTTCATCTTCATATAGTTGTATAAAATCAGGCGCACTTTGAAATTCACGCCCACTGCGAAACGTAATCCTGTCGTATCTTAAGCGCAACTGGGAACCTTTGTCAGTGGTAAACATACCATTGCGAATGAGTGTCCGCGCAACTTCTCCCTGCGGTTCAGCGCCCATCACTATTTGTAAAACCTCCTTACTGCGCTGATCAAAATCTTCTTTGTTTCTTGCCCGCCAACCCCGGTTGCTATAGGTAAAGGCACTTAAGCGCTCGTTTTTACCATCTATGGCATAACCAACATTTGAGCCGGTAACAAATCCGCCATTGACAGTGAGCAGTTGGGTTTGAAATCCCGGAATATTTGAGTCGATAAGGTTATTGATGTACTGATCATTGCCCAACTTTATTGGATTGCTGCGCAAAGGCATATTATCAAGCAATTCATCTATAGCGGTTAGGAAAAAAATAGCAAACTCTTGCTGACTTAACCAGCGTACTTGTGTAAGATGACCCGTAGCAGTA
>CAZVFM010000331.1:0-2800 GCA_964626095.1 uncultured Roseivirgaceae bacterium
GAGAAAAAGGCCCGGATATGGAGAAAAGAACTGGGATACTTGGATACTGATGTTGTCGTGTTATTTGCCGGAAAGCTGGAACCCAAGAAAAACCCCTTTATGCTCTTTGAAGTAATTCAACAGCTAGACAAATCAACAAATAAGCAAATAAACCTTCTATTCGTCGGCAGTGGCCCTATGGAGTCTGAGCTCAAAGAAAAGTCAAAGGGATTGAAATATGTCAAATTTCTTCCCTTCCAAAATCAATCGGATATGCCTGTGGTTTATCGTTTAGGCGATATTTTTTGTCTTCCTTCAAGCGGACCGGGCGAAACTTGGGGTTTAGCGGTGAACGAGGCTCTTGCCTGTGGTCGACCTGTGCTGGTAAGCGATAGGGTTGGGTGCGCTCCGGACTTGGTGAAGGAGGGCATGAATGGTGCAATTTTTACTGACTCTGACAAAAAGAATTTTGTTGGTAAACTGGATGTGATACTGACAAAAGTCGGAGCAGATTTTCACGATAAAATAAAGCAATCTATTTTTGACTGGGATTTTAGTGCTAAATGCAAATCTCTTGAAACTGAATGTTTGAAATTGCGGTGATAATCAGATTGTTGAAATGAGTGACCGAAGGGCTATATGGAAATTTCTACTTGTCAGCGCAGTGCTTGGAGGCATTGCCGGAATGCCTTATGACTTCTGGACAATGATCGGACTGGTTCTGATGGTGTTTGTTTTTTTACTTTACGTCAACAGTCTGAAGGCAGCCATTCCGGTGCTCGAATTGATGTTGCTGGTTGGGGTACTTCAGTGGATTTATGGTGCCCACCAGTCCTTTATTTACGAATTTCAGCACTATAGATATTACATGTATGTGGAACGCGAACAATATATGTCGATCGTGGTTCCTGGTTTTTTGGCTTTTTTGATAGGTGTGATGCTTATAAAGAGGGATATAAATACAGAGGAGGTCAGCAGGCAAATGGCGAACTTTGTTTTGAAAAATCCAAAGGCCCCCCTCATACTAATAGGCATTGGTTTGGTATCACCGTTCATTCAAAGTTTTGCTCCCCCGGCAATTGGCTTTGTTTTTTATCTACTGTCAAACTTGAAATATATAGGCGCTGCTTTGTGGCTGTTTCAGCCCCATAGTGGCAAGAAGTGGCTGGCTACAGCAGGTATTATGTTACTTACGTTCCTGAGTTCAATTCAGGCCGGCATGTTTCATGATCTGCTGCTTTGGCTTGCATTACTTTTTAGTTTTGTTGTGTTACAAACCAATATGTCGGTGTGGCGAAGACTGGGTTTTATTGTGGGAGGATTTCTGATGGTATTTCTGATTCAGTCAGTCAAGGGAGAATTTAGAGAAAGGTTATCAGAAGGTTTAATGAGCGGCCAGACGCCCACAGAGGTATTCATTGATCTGGTGTCAAATCGGGTCGAAAATCTTGGCAATTTGTTTACCGACGATGAATATATGGCCATGACAAATGTGCGGCTCAATCAGGGTTGGATTATCAGCGCCATCATTGATAATGTACCAAGCATGGAGCCTTACGCAAACGGAGAGACCATTATTGAGGCTTTTAGCGCATCGCTGCTGCCGAGGTTTTTGGATCCCGGGAAAAAAATAGCCGGAGGAAGAGAAAATTTTGAAAGGTTCACTGGCCTGCTGTTAGGAGCAGGAACCTCTATGGGCACAAGTATTGTTGGCGAAGCTTATGCCAATTTTGGACCCACGGGCACCTGGATATTTATGTTTTTTTGGGGATTATTTCTGGGCCTGATCTTTAACCTTCTGGTGAAATATGCACAAAAGCAACCTTTGATGTATGTGTTTCTGCCTTTAATCTTCCTGCAGGTAGTTAAAGGCGAGACGGAATTATACGTGGTGTTGAATCATTTCATAAAATCCATAGTCCTTGTAATGATACTTTTTTGGGGATTTAGAAAATTTTTGGGATGGAAATACGAACCGATGGAGCAGAAAGGATGAAGCCTAAAATAAACTTTATCGGAAACCGGACATGGTTTTTAGTCGATTTTCATTGGAGGAACTGTTTCAGTTCAGAAAGTAAAGTTTAATTACTTTGTCGGTTCTTCAAATTTCAGCGTATAGTTTATATCCTTAAATCAAAAAATTAAGAATTAGAATTTTGAAAGTAAGTATCTTTTTCAGAAAGTCAACATCAGGCTTTCGTAGCATTGAGGAGCTCTTTGCTATCGTTTTATGCAATTATCAGGAAATAGACTGCGATATTCTTGAAATGCCGGAAAAACAGATTTCCGTGGGTAAAATGTATCGAAACCTGCGTTTTGTATTTAAACATAGGGGAACGATCAATCACATTACAGGAGATGTACATTACATCGCCCTGACTACGGGGCGAAATACGGTCCTCACAGTGCATGATGCCTATTCTTCATTGGTGGGGTCTTGGATCAGGAAATTTGTAATTAAGCTATTCTGGTTTTGGCTGCCCGCCGTGTTAGTAAAACGAATTACTACCATCTCCGAAAAGTCAAAAAGGGAATTGGAGGCAATCGTTCCCTTTGCAAAACGCAAGATCAGCGTGATACCAAATCCCTACAATCCGAAATTGCTTGAGCATGACGTACATATGGATACGGAACAAATCACCAATACCTCCAAACCAATCATTCTGCATCTGGGCACTAAATCGAACAAGAACCTGGAACGTACGATAGAGGCGATGACAGGGTTGCAATATAAATTGTACATTATCGGGAAACTTAGCGATGTACAGGTGGAGTTGCTTTCAAAATATGATATTGACTTCAGGTCATACTTCAACTTGCC
>CAZVFM010000332.1:0-2796 GCA_964626095.1 uncultured Roseivirgaceae bacterium
AGGGCACCCCAGTATAGCCAGAGCCACCATTTGTTACGTTAATTCTATCTAAAGTTTCGGGAAGTGAAATTACAGGATCTGCGTCTGCTCCACTTCCTGCATCAAAATCAACCGACACGCTTCCTGCAGCGGGGATATCACTGGGCGAATATGACTCACCTGGATAAACTGTACGGTAGGTTCTAACTGTATTAAATGGGTTGGTTTCAAATAAGGTTTGATCAGCTACTACATCAGAATACTCCAATCTAAGTGGCAAGCCATCAATTGCAGAAGGTACTGTAATTGAATACTCTCCACTGGTTACGGTACCATTGATCCCTGTGCTGTAAGAAGCTTGAAGTATCTCACCTACGTAAAGTATGTCGCATCCACAAGAAGGATTATAAACATTGGCCAAATTAGTTGTGAGGAATTTATTCGAAAAATCAGAAGAGCTTGTGGCATCAATTGCAGCCATTAGCGTTGTACCGTCAGGAACAAGCTCCCTTGTCTTGTTTGTTAAATCAGTCTCCAGCGTTGCGCGACCAGAAATAACTGAGGTGTTTGGTCCACTTGTTTCGAAAATCGGGATAAGATTACCCACAAAGCTGATAGAACTGTTTTTTGTAGAGTCTTGTATGCTAACAGCCGCTATATAACTCACTTTAGTAAATCCGGCTTTTTCGATAGTAACAGAAGCGGCACTTCTAAAGAAGCCTGTAAATACAACCATTCCAGAAGCATCAGTAGTTAATTGCTCAGTTCGACCAAACTGACTGATTGTAACTGTAACATCTTCCTCTGCAGATGCCAATCCATCCTGACGTGAAGGTCCTGTTGGGTTAGCAAAAAGTGTGGAAGTAGTACCATTTACAACAGTAATGGCATAATTTACAATACCGGCAGAATTAATGCGACTCAGAGAATCACTGATCCTTATTGAATCAGCGATGAAAGTCAGTCTATCAGATCTTAATTCGTCTAAGGTAGGGTCAGATTCTTCACAAGACCATAAATATGAAGTCAGAACTGCCACTATTAAAGATAAAATAAGTGGGGGAAATTTAAATTTAGTTTTCATATCAAGAAGTAATTAGGTTTCGCTATTCAATTTATTAGAAATAGTGCAGGGTTAATGCCACATTAAAGCTCAGTGTTGTGAGATAAAATTTACTTCCCCACTCTCGCTGAGTATTTACAAGATTATATAGGTCAACACTTTCGGGTGTATTCACTCTATTAATATTATAATGGTACCTAAATTCAAGCGCCACGGGTGTTGAAAAGATTTTAACTTCTCCGGCAATAGCGCCTATGATGCCATATTGGCTTCTCTCAAAAGCATTCATCATATTTGTAGTGCCTTTATAGTCTAAAGGGTAATAATTGCTAATTCGTGTAATGCTCGTATGTACTTCTCGAGTAGAAAGTGAGTAACTATAAAATCCACCGATGATAATCTTTGGTTTAATGTCTTCTTCAGTGAGTTGAGGTAATCCGAATTCCAATAAGATAGGTACCTGAAGATTGTTAAATTCAAGCCTGGAATTGGTTCGTCTTAATTCGGGGACAAAAATGGTATAATCTTCAAGTTTGGCGCCTTGTTGCATATAAAGCAACTCTCCTCGCAAAGTCAGAAAATCCAAAAGTGGATATTTGGCAAATACGCCTGCATTGTAGCCAAGAACAACATCGTACCTATTATTTCCACGGAATGAATTAAAGTTTATCCCGGCTTTAGGACCGACTGCTATTTGAGCCATTAAATCTGTAGTAAGACTCAAAAATGCAGTTATTAATAGAAGGTAGAAAATTTCCTTTCTCATTATCCTCAATAGGTTGGTCTAGGTAGTCGTCTTTCAAAAATCAAACGAAATTAAATAATTTAAAACAAGATTGCCAAAGTTTCGAGCGGCAGTTGTCTGCAAAAGCCATCAATTTTATTCTCCAACTCATAAATTTTACTTAAAATCGCATGGTCAACAACGAAAACATCGATTTACTATTGCTTTTTAGCAATTATTTGCAGTTTCAAAAAAGCCTATAAATTCTAAACCTATGAAAAAAATATTAACCGTAATTGCTATTTTGAGCCTAAAAGTATGCTGCGCTCAACAAGAAGCAGGAGATTTGGCCATTCAGTTTTCAGGCAATTATTTCTCCCAAAAAATTACTTTTGGCACTACTTCAGAGAAATTTTTTGCAGGAAATATTTACCTAAAAGTGGGGAAATACTTTACTCAAAACCTTGAATTAGGACTTAAACCTAACATTACTTTTTTTCCGGATTTTGAAACAAAGATTGTTGATGGTGAACTGGAAACAAAGAAGAGCCTCAGGACCAATTTTGGATTTGGTATTTATGGCACGTATTCATTTTTAACACAGGACGCCAAAATGATGCCCTACTTTGGTGCTGAAATATCTTATGTACCAACAGGTGATGAATCCACTATTAACCTTGGCCCCTATGCAGGAGTTAAATATTTTCTTACTGAAAAAATTAATATTGATGGAAACATGGGGTATTTAATTAATCTTGGTGATACCTATGGGCGCAATCAAAGTGTCACCATAGGCAGTCTATTCATTTTTAATATTGGTGTAGGTGTTATCCTTGGTAAACTAAGAGAATAATTTAATCTCTGCTTTGAATTGCGTACATCATTTCAATAAGCTAAAACACTAGGCAAATCTGCTTGTAGTGCAATTTAAAAACGGTCTAGGCTAGATAGACTTTTATTCAAAAAACATCAAGCATCAACTATCAGAGAGATGCAAATTATCTTCTTTCAACAAAGGAAAAACAGATTT
>CAZVFM010000333.1:0-2784 GCA_964626095.1 uncultured Roseivirgaceae bacterium
AAAGCCAATCCCAACCAGGTAAAAGCATCACCAAACAAGCTTGCGATTTGAGCAAAATAAAGGCTTGCGAACGTTGCATTTTGCAAAGAGTTAAACGGCCCGGTAACTGTTTTTATTAATGACACGTTTGCTATTCTACAATTATTGTTTACAATTGATACCTGAACAATTCGGTTAGTACTTCGTTGTATTCTTTTTCTACCTGCAAGAAATTATTAGTAGCAGTATAGAAATAACTTGCCTCCAAAAAATACTGGATAGTGGTTATTTCGCCAAAGGAAAGGGCTTTGTCCAATAGTTGAATACTATTGATACTGCTAAGTACATTCTGATAATCTTCTACTGTTTTTTGCAGGTTGACATACTTTTCATGCAGTTGTTTTATATCATAATAATGTTCATTAATATGTTCAGTCAACTGCACTTCAGTTAGGGATAATTCTGCCTGGCTTTGTTTTATTCGATTTTTATTTTCCCAGAGCGGAATACTTAAACCTACCCTTGCACCGTGGAAGTTTTGCCCTAAAATGCCCTGATAGTGATAACCTGCTTCTACTTTTGGTAAAGTCAAGGCTTTGGTTACTTCTATCTGTTTTTGAGCAATGACCTTCTCCTGTTCAAGGTATTTTCTTACTGGGTCATAGCTTTCAATCTCCTTTTCCAATTCTTCAAACAGAGGTACTGGCATATAGTCGGGGTAATCTGTTCCGGTAAAAACTATCTCATTGCCACCGTTTAGTTCTGTTAATTTCTGAGTAAGTTGATTGATGGTGGAAGCATTCAATTGAAGATCCTTATTAATCTCGATCAACTGTAATTTGGCTTTGTTTACATCCAACACATTACCTTCGCCTTTATCTAATTTGGTTTGAAAATCAGTGAGAAAATTATCGATTTTTGTTTTACGCTCTTCAATCTTTTCCCGTAGTTTTTTACGATAGACCAATTCAATACAGATTTTTTTTGCCTCCAGTAATATTAGCTGCCTGTTTGCTGTTAATGAAAAATCTGCCTGCTTACTTTGTTCCTCTGCAAGTCTTCTTTTTTTACCGTAAACAGTTGGAAAATCAAAACGTTGTATTACGTTAATGTCTGTCTGGTTCCCTGCAATTGCATGGGGAGTACCACGCATATAGTCATAGCTTACCAGAGGGTCATACAAAGTAATACCCGTATTGTACTGCAGTTTCTGTGCATCCCAATATTTATTTTGTGTTTGCAAAGTTTTGTTGTTTTTTGCGATGTTGACCAATACGGAATCTATGATTGTCTGCCCATTTAATTTCGCAACTGAAATTAATAATGGCAGGATTATATAAATTATATTTTTCATTTTGATTCTGATTTGGAGTTAGACAAAAAGTACACTACCGGTACTATAAAAATGTTGAGTAGGGTGGACGTGAGCAGTCCGCCCAGGATTACTTTTGCCATAGGGCTTTGTATTTCATTACCCGGCATATCGCCTGCAATAGCTAATGGGATTAATGCCAAACCTGCCGTTAGAGCGGTCATTAAAATTGGACTTAATCGGTCTTTTGAACCCTGAATAATGGTGTCATACAAATTCAATCCTTCTTCCTGCAAGGTTTTGTAGTGCGACACTAACAGAATGCCGTTTCGTGTAGCTACACCAAAAAGAGTAATAAATCCAATAATGGCTGGAATACTTAAAATAGCGCTGGTAAAGTAGATACTTAAAACACCTCCGATTAAGGCCAATGGCAAATTTAAAAGCACAATACCTGCTGTTTTTACCGTCTTGAACTCTTGGAAAAGTAAAAGGAATATGACCAATATGGATAGGAGAGAAGTAAAAAATAAAGTCTTTGATGCTTCTGCCTCTGCTTCAAATTGTCCACCATATTCAATGTGATACCCTTCAGGTAATTGGATTTCTTCATTGACTAATGTCTGAATTTCTTCCACCACACTTTTTTGGTCACGCCCAACAACATTGGCAGAAACTACTGTTTTTCGCTCCACATTTTCCCTGTTGATGGTGTTTGGACCTGAGGTACTTACAATGTCAGCCACATAATGTAAAGGAATTGACGATTGACGATTGCCGATAGACGATTCACCATTGCCGATTGCCGATTCACGATTAACATCAATCAGTACATTTTCTAAATCTTCTATTTTTGCCCTGCTGCTCTCTTCCAACCGCACGATTAAATCAAAATTTTTAGCACCTTCGTAGATGTCAGATACCTTTTCTCCCGCAATAGCGGCATCAACAAATTCATTAAATGCTCCGATTGTAATTCCGTAGTGATTTAATAAGTCTCGCCTGGCTTTTATTTGAATTTGTGGTATTTCTACCTGTTGCTCCACACTAATATCTACAAGCCCTTCCACTCCTGCAATTTCATTTTTGATTTGGTTGGAAAGTGAAAAAAGCTTGTTCAGATCATCACCAAATATCTTGATGGCAATATTGGCACGGGTTCCGGATAGCATATGATCTATCCGGTGACCAATAGGCTGCCCAATGGTTATGTTTGCTCCTGAAATACCTGTGATTTTTTCCCTCACTTCTTCCATAAATTCGTCACGGCTTCTGTCTTTCAAGGTAAACGGAGCGTCAATTTCAGATGCGTTTACACCCTGTGCATGTTCGTCTAATTCCGCCCTTCCTGTTCTTCTTGTGGTAGTGCTTATTTCGGGAATGGTCAACAATATTTTTTCTATGCTTGTTCCAATTTTATTGCTTTCTTCCAACGATATACCTGGCAAACTCACTGCACTAACTACTAATGAACCCTCGTTAAATTCAGGTAA
>CAZVFM010000334.1:0-2783 GCA_964626095.1 uncultured Roseivirgaceae bacterium
GCATATTCTTTGAAAGCTTTATCAAAAAGTTCTTCACCCATGATGGTATAGCGCAACAAAGTAAGTGCTGCTGCGGGTTTGGTATAACCATTCGGACCAAAATCACGATAGGTCATGTTATCCGAAGTAGTCATGATAGGGCGCATTTGTGATTTGTCTCCCTTCATGAAATAGATAATGCCTTTAGGCGAGCCGCTACTGTGATTAAAATCTGGATAACGTTCTACCAGAGTTTCTCTTTCCAGGAAAGTATTTAAGCCTTCATCCATCCATGTCCACTGGCGTTCATCTGAGTTCACTATCATCGGAAAATAGTTGTGTCCTATTTCATGAACGATAACGCCTACCATATTTTCAAGAGTGCGCTGCGAATATGTGCCATCTTTACTTGGTCTGCCAAAGTTGAAACATATCATCGGATACTCCATGCCAATTGATGCTGCATGCACAGAGTAAGCCACCGGATAGGGATAGTCAAAAGTGCGTGCTGAATAAACTTCCAAGGTATTCTTTATTGCTTTGGTTGATTCTTTCGCCCAAAGTGGATTGCCTTCTTTGGGATAAAGTGACATGGCCATTACCGTATTATCGCCAACCTTTACTGCCTGTGCATCCCAGATAAATTTGCGCGAATGTGCAAAAGCAAAGTCGCGCACATTATCAGCATGGAATACCCAGGTGCTTTTCTTTTTCGATTTGCTTTTCTCTTTCTTTCTGGCCTCCTCTTCTGTTACAATAAACACCGGCTTATCAAAACTTTTCTTTGCTTGTTCAAAGCGCTCAAGCTCTGCTTTGCTTAATACATCTACAGGATTTTGCAGCCAACCAGTTGCGCCAACAATGTGATCTGAAGGAACTGTGATTTTCACTTTATAATCTCCGAAGGTGAGCGCAAACTCTCCCATGCCAAGAAACTGTTTGTTTTGCCAGCCTTCATAATCATCAAACACTGCCATGCGCGGGAACCATTGTGCAAAAGTGTAAACGCGATTATCATCTGCGGGGAAATACTCATAACCTCCGCGACCATCAAACATCATGCGGTCGTACTCATTGTACCACCAGTCGATATGAAAAGTAAACTGCTCTCCTGTTTTTAATGGCTTGGGTAAATCAATACGCATCATGGTATAGTTGATGGTATAGGGCAAGGCCTTTCCTGCTGCATCCCTTACCGAAGTAATCTTGAATCCACCATCATAGTCATGCACATCAATTGAATTTGAAATAAACTTGGCCGGAATGGAGTCTCTGATAACTCCGCCACGTGTTTGCGTACTCATATTATTTTCGGCAAAAACGTTTTGATCTAATTGCACCCAGAGATAGGTAAGTGTTTCGGGCGAGTTATTGTGATAGGTAATTTTCTCCTTACCGCTTAACTTTTGTGTTTCATCGTCAATCTCTACTTCAATTTCATAATCGGCTTTTTGTTGCCAGTATGCCGGGCCGGGTGATCCCGAAGCTGTGCGATATGAATTTGGTGTTGGTAGTTCAGTACCCAACTGCTCAAACTTTCCTTTCCATTCTTGTGCATATCCTGAACTCCAAAGCAATCCACACAGCACTACCAAACTAAATTTTCTCATCATGTAATTTTTTGTCTTAATTTTTAAATTGAATTATCTCCCGCCTCTCCTCATCTCATCAAACTTATTGGGGGCTTGCTGTCGGGGGAAAACATTATCTGCAGTATTAATATCTGTTGTTTCCAATTTTGGATCTAGAACAATCTGTACTACTTCCTTCTCTTTCACAAACACCTTTGTAACCTCTCGTTCATTCGTTCTCCAGATCTCAGCAGGCAACCTTTCGATTTCACTCGTACCATCCTTGTATTTAAACTCAACTATTACCGGCATCACCAATCCACCTTGGTTCTTAAATGTAATCTCATATATATTTTTACCCGTAAGCTTTGCTTTAATGGCTTTATCATCCACTCGATTCATAAACTCTCCATAAAAACGAGGGTCGGTATCAATTACAGAAAAAGGCTCCGGCCCATTACTAAAATCTGTATAGGTATTTGTTGCGCTCCCTCCTAAATCTTTTTGTCCGCTTGCACGCACCTTTCTTTCAGGATCAGTTTGTTCTTCTCTCATTTTAAACCAACGCACTTTTTCTATGGATTGATCCACTACATCAGTGGTATAAAACCATCCTCTCCAAAACCAATCCAGGTCAACACCCGAAGCATCTTCGAGTGTGCGAAATAAATCTGCAGGCTTGGGATGTTTGAATGCCCAACGCTCCGAGTACTCCTTAAATGCCTTATCGAATAACTCAGGACCCATCACCGTTTCACGTAAAATGTTTAATGCGGTTGCGCCTTTTCCATATTGTTCTGCACCAAATTGTATCACATTGTCTGAACCTGTCATGAGCGGACGCATGGTGGAACGGTCTCCTTTCATATATGGCACAAGGTTTACTGCCGGACCTCTGCGATGTGGAAAATCTTTATAGTGTTCAACTTGTGTAAGATGTTGTACAAATGAATTTACACCTTCATCCATCCAGGTCATTTCACGTTCATCATTGTTGATAATCATGGGGAAGAAATTATGACCCACTTCGTGAATGATTACACCAATCATCCCCCACTTTACCCGATCATTGTAAGAACCATCTTTATTTGGTCTGCCGAAGTTGAAACAAATCATGGGATACTCCATTCCGATGGAGGCCGCATGTACCGAAATGGCAACAGGATAAGGATAATCTATAGTATGCTTTGAATAGGTAATTAAAGTATTCTTCACTGCCTTGGTTGATTCACG
>CAZVFM010000335.1:0-2782 GCA_964626095.1 uncultured Roseivirgaceae bacterium
CGATGAATGATGATGCAGGGAAAAGATATGAATGATTATGCTATATATTTTTTGATGATTTGTATCTGCCCCAGGTGATACAAATCATGATGAATGATGCCTTGCAACATGGTGTAAAACTTAAACTCCCTGTTCGGTACTTTTTTGTTTAATCTTTCATCGGGCGTTTCTTCTAAAGCTTCAATCAGGTTTTGCTGACTTTGTGCTAATTGCGCAAGCACCTGTTTCCAGCCAGTTACTTTTGGAAAATTTTGCTCATCAGAAAGTTCGTAACCTGCATTGCCTTTGAGTTTTTCTGTTACATAATTTCTCCATGCAACCATGTGTGCTACCAGTTCAATGATGCTGTGCGAATCGCCTATTTTTTTTAAAGCATCTTTTGCGCTGATGTCTGAAAGTGTTTCTAAAACCGCAGGCCCATGCCAGGCATTCTTTTCGTAAGTATGCTTAAGCGTGTTAATGATTTTCCGGATTTCTGACATAAACGTTATGTATGTGATGGTCTGTGCAGACACAGACCATGGGAAAGGAATGTAGTTGATTTAAGTCAGCATACCACCATCTACTTGTAGCACCTGTCCGCTGATGTAAGCCGACATATCCGAAGCCAGGAACACACAAGCATCGGCCACATCTTCAGGTTTGCCACCTCGTTTGAGTGGAATGGCATCGCGCCAGCCTTGCACTGTTTTTTCATCGAGCTTGCCGGTCATTTCGGTTTCTATAAACCCGGGAGCGATAGCATTGGAGCGGATACCCCTCGAACCCAATTCCAGCGCGACAGATTTGGTAAAGCCAATGATTCCCGATTTAGATGCAGCATAATTTGATTGACCCGCATTGCCTTTGATGCCCACCACCGAAGTCATGTTGATGATAGATCCGCCTTTCTGTTTCATCATGGGCTTGGTGGCGGCCTTCACGGTATTGAAACAAGATTTTAAATTCACGTTGATCACTTTATCCCAGGCTTCTTCATTTAATCTCAACAAAAGATTATCCATGGTAATACCGGCATTGTTCACAAGCACATCGAGTGAACCGAAATCAGCAACCACATCATTGATGAGTTTATCTGCTTGTGCAAAATCAGAAGCATCAGAACGATAGCCCTTGGCTTTTACACCTTTGGCAGCAAGTTCGGCTTCAAGGGCCTGTCCCTGTTCTACACTGGAGAGATAAGTAAAGGCCACGTTGGCGCCATGTTCAGCGAAGCGCATGGCAATGGCACGTCCGATTCCTTTGGATGCTCCGGTAACAAGAGCGGTTTTGTTTTGAAGAAGTTTCATAAGTATAATTCAAGTTCTTTTATGGGAAGTAGCGATAAATTTCTTTTCGATGCAAAACTCGTTCAAAAATTAAAGTGCCATTTTTATATTGAATACCTACTCGATAATGACCAAACCTGATTTTGTAAAAGTTTTGATAGCCACTCAGCTTTTCCAATTTCTCTATCTCTCTGAAAGATCTGAAGCTTTTAAAATCCTGATTTAAAAACCTTTCAATTTTGGAACGCTCGGTTGTTGGCAAATTAGCCAGGTCTTTAAGAAATTTCTTGTTGAACTGGATGTTCAATGTTATGATTTTTTTAATTTCTTGTAGTAAGCCCTTGCTTCTTTTACACTTAAGCGGTCCTCTTCCTTGTTCTTTTTTATCAGTTCAGCTAGTACATAGTCTTCTAAAAGCCTTTCAATCTTTTGAAAAGTTTTGATATCCATTTGAACAGCCACTTTTTCATCGGCTTCATTTACAATGTATTTCTTTTTGATATCAAGCATATTATTCAATTGTAGTGCCTTAGGACTATGCAAATTTGCCCAATTTTAATTGAATTAGCGAATTTTTATAGGAAATGCAGGTTTTGATTGCGCCTTTAGGCCCTTATCTTTGGCGCACAATAAAATAAGACTTTAACTATGTCAAAATTTGATTTAATCGTTATCGGGGCCGGACCCGGAGGTTACGTAGCCGCCATTCGCGCCTCACAATTGGGAATGAAAGTAGGGGTTGTTGAAAAAGCTGAACTCGGTGGAGTTTGCCTCAACTGGGGTTGTATTCCCACCAAAGCTTTATTAAAGAGTGCCAATGTTTTTGAATATATCAAGCATGCCAAAGATTATGGCATTGATGTGAAAGATGCTAAAGCAGATTTTGCTGGCATGGTAAAGCGCAGCAGGGAAGTAGCCAATGGCATGAGTAAAGGCATACAGTTTTTATTGAAGAAAAATAAGATTGAGCACATTGCAGGTTTTGGCAAATTAAAAAAAGGAGGCAAGGTTGAAGTTAAAGATGATAAAGGAAAGAAGACGGATTACGAAGCCAAACACATCATTGTAGCAACCGGTGCACGTTCACGCGAATTGCCAAGCATGAAAATAGATGGTGAGAAAATTATCGGTTATCGCGAAGCCATGGTTTTACCTAAGCAACCCAAGAAAATGGTAGTGGTAGGTTCAGGAGCTATCGGTTCTGAGTTTGCTTACTTCTACAATGCCATCGGTACTGAAGTTACACTTGTTGAGTTTTTACCTCGCGTTGTACCGGTGGAAGATGAAGAAGTCTCCAAGGCTTTGGAAAAGTCTTTCAAAAAAGCAGGTATGACCGTGCTCACCAATTCAGAAGTAACCAAAGTAGATACCAAGGGCAAAGGCTGTAAGGTAACCATCAAAACTCCACAAGGTGAACAGCAAGTTGATTGTGATATAGTCTTGTCGGCAGTAGGTGTAAGTACAAATTTGGAAGGCATAGGTTTGGAAGAGGTAGGGGTGAAAACTGATAAAGG
>CAZVFM010000336.1:0-2781 GCA_964626095.1 uncultured Roseivirgaceae bacterium
AAGATGAATCTCGCCACGCCATAAAAGTACTTCGGCATAATGCCGGTGATGAAATACAACTAACTGATGGTTTAGGGAATCATTTTATTGCAAAAATTACAAAAGCAAATGCATTAAAATGTGAGTTCAATGTTCTTTCTAAAACTTCCATTAATCCACCCCCCTATTCCATTCACATTGCCATAGCGCCAACAAAAAATTTTGAACGTTTAGAATGGTTTGTTGAGAAAGCAACTGAGTTGGGTATCCAACAGATAAGCATACTCCTTACCCAACATAGCGAGAGACATAAACTGAAATTAGATCGTCTCTACAAGAAAGCCATCAGTGCAATGAAACAATCCAAACAGTTTTTTCTTCCAGTAATTGAATTACATGGTAATTTCAATTCGTTTATCAGCAATACTGATGCAAATGAGAAATTCATTGCATCTGTTGACCAAGAAAACCCATACATATTGCATCAAAAAGCAAAACCTGGTAAAAGCTATTTAGTACTTATTGGTCCGGAGGGAGATTTTAGTCAAAATGAAATAGATAAAGCGTTAACAGAGGGATTCAGTAAGGTGAGCTTAGGTAAAAATGTACTAAGAACAGAAACAGCAGGAATTGCCGCATGCCATATGTTGAATTTGATCAACAGTTAAATTCGGCATAAAGCCCAAATATTTATTTTGAATTCAGCATTTTTTTTCACTGATTTAAATGCACAAGTAGTTCTATGGCACTTAATTATATCTGGTTCGGCTTTTTTATCATTGCTTTTATAGTAGCACTCGCTAAGCTTATTTTCCTTAACGATACTGCCGTATTCCCAGCATTACTCAATTCAACTTTTGATAGTGCACGTTCAGGTTTTGAGGTGTCCATTTACCTTACGGGTGCAATGGCCTTATGGCTCGGATTGATGCGTATTGGCGAAAAAGGCGGCATGGTGGCTATCCTGGCAAAATTGGTAGGACCTTTCTTTTCTAAGCTCTTTCCAGATATCCCTAAAAATCATCCTGCCATTGGATCATTAATTATGAATTTCAGTGCCAATATGCTGGGGCTTGATAATGCTGCTACACCACTTGGCTTAAAGGCCATGAAAGAAATGCAGGAAGTAAATCAACAAAAAGATACCGCATCCAATGCGCAAATCATGTTTCTTGTTTTGAACTCATCAGGATTAAGTATTATTCCATTAGCGATTCTTATTGATCGCTCGGTAAAAATGGCAACAAACCCTACCGATGTTTTTATACCTATACTTATTGCCACATCATTCTCTACACTTATCGGATTAATAGTGGTAGCCATTTATCAACGAATTAATCTTTTTGATAAGGTGATCCTGCTTTATGTTGGAGGCTTCTCTTTGTTTCTTGCAACAATTGTTTGGTATTTTACTTCCTTAGACCAGGAGGCGTTACAAACACAATCACAACTCTACAGCAGTATTATTATCCTTGGAATAATTGTAAGCTTTCTTGGTCTTGGATTTTACAGAAAAGTACCTCTGTTTGAAACATTTATTGAAGGTGCAAAAGAAGGTTTTGAAATAGCAGTAAAAATTATTCCCTACTTGGTTGGATTTTTAGTTGCCATAGGACTCTTCAGAGTCTCAGGTTCTTTGGATTACATAACTGATGGTATTGCCTGGGTTGTTGCCGGACTTGGATTTGATACAAGGTTTGTTGATGCATTGCCTGTGGCCATGATGAAACCTCTGAGTGGTGGTTCTGCCAGAGGAATGATGCTAGACACTATTGATGCCTTTGGAGTGGATTCTTTTGCAGGAAGAACAGCGAGTATTTTCAGGGGCGCTACGGAAACAACATTTTATATCATCGCGGTGTATTTCGGATCGGTAAGTATCAGAAAAACACGTTACGCCATTACTGCAGGTTTGCTAGCAGACTTGGCCGGTATCATTGCCGGAATATTTGTTGCGTACTTATTCTTCGGCTGATAATCAGGACTTGGGCTTTCCATTCTTATCCAACACCAAAGCTTTGGTTTCGCCATCTACTAAATCATAGAAAATACTTAGCTCACCCAAATCGGTTTTATAATTAAGACCAAAGGGCTTTTTCTTAAGTACTTGTTCTGATTTCCAGGCTACTCCATCCGTTGTATAAATTTTAACGATATTACTGACTACTGATTCTTCCAGGGCAGGATTTGCAGTATAAAACGTTACAAAATAAAGTTGACCACCCGGATCAGCAAAAGTAATTGCACCCGACAATGTTATATCATTAATCCCAAAAAGTTGATGCAAGTCAATAGCGAAAAATGTTTTTGCCATACGATCAGGAGTAATGAGTGCAAAGTATCCTTTGGTCTTTTCTTTCTTGCTGATTCCGACCGTATACTTTTCGGGTTCAATCAAAAGAGGCTTAAACGTCTCACTCTCGGCTTCTGAAAATAAGGGAATAGAATCTCCTTCAAAAACCAACCAACTGAGGCTCTTATTTAGGATAGCAGTATACTCTTCAATTCTTTTAAGCTCTCGTTGCGCATATTCGTTAATACCTTTTGCGAATGCCTTTAGCATGGCCTGATTCGTAAACGTTTTGTCTACAAAATCAGAATAAGTAACATATTCCTTATCAATATCGCGCGTATTAAGATTTGAAGATAACTCGAAAAATCTATTGGCATTCTTTAAATCAACGGTAGCATAACTTAGCTTTTCGGTAATTGAACCGTTACTTGACTTTTTGGAATTCTCCAATTTTTCAGAAAGGTATTGCAACTCTGCAATTTTTACGGAAAGCACTGCAACCGGAAGTG
>CAZVFM010000337.1:0-2780 GCA_964626095.1 uncultured Roseivirgaceae bacterium
GGCAGGGTTTGGTAGTAAGCAATAAGAAGTCTGCTTACTGGCATTATTACAACGAACAAAAGGGGACTTTAATTTCTGAAGGTAATTATGTAAATGGAAGGAAGAACGGTGTTTGGAAAACGTACTACACAAATGGTAATATAGCCAATCAGGGAATGTACCTTAATGATCAGCCCAGTGGTGATTGGTTGTATTATTTTGAAGATGGCGGCCTGAGTACAAGAGGTACTTATGTTGGCGGACAAAAACAGGGCTCATGGGTTTCTTATTATTCGGGTGGATCAAAAAAAAGTGATACTAAGTTTGACAAGGATACAGGTGAATATAGAGAGTATTACAAAAGCGGAAAATTGAAAGTTTCAGGTCATATCTATAATGGCAAGAATGAAGGGAGCTGGGAGTATTATTACGAATCTGGTAATTTAGAAGGTACTTGCGATTTTGTTCTGGGTAAAGGAAATTACATAGGGTATTATGAGGATGGTGTCGTACAAACAAAAGGTGTTATTGAAGATGATAAGCGTGTGGGTACATGGGAGCTTTACGATAAAGAGGGAAAACTAAGTGGGTATTATAAACCGTTTTACGATAGCAACGTTATAGCGCGAGAGTTTCAATACGCCAAGAGAAGGCAGAGCAATAGTACTGTAAATACTGGCTTTAATTATTTTGAGCCAAAACCCAATGAATTTAAAGGTGTGATTTTATCTGCAAATCCTTTCACAAGTTTCCTGGGATACATTCCTATTGGTATTGAATTTTTTAATGATGAACGACTAGGTCATGAATTTGAGTTTGTGAGTATTCGCGATCCGTTTTTTATACCTGATTCTGAGATGCCACTGGATGAAATTTTTTCTCGAGGTTATGACATTGCGTTAAAACAGAAATTTTATAATCCTTTGAAGAACTCACAATGGTATTTTGGCCATGAATTACGCCTAACTAATCTCAGCCATTTTAGCAATATAAACTTTATTCAAATCCCCAATACAAGAATTACGGCAAGTGCAAGCGAGCAACGCGCAGCGTACGGTGTTTTGCTGGGTTGGCGATTGTTTCAAAAACCCAGGTCAAACAGTTTTGCTCTCGATGTAGTTGCCGGGTACAATGTAGGTATAAGAAATTTTCAGGTTGATGAATTGTTTGAACCGACTTTTGACGGAATAGAACAAGGGAGGTTATCCAGTTCTTTTCGCTTCAGCCTTAATTTTGGTTATATGCTTTCATTTGAGAGGAATCGAAGGTAATTTTATCCTGTTAAAGGATAAATACCTTTCAGGTGAAAACAATAAACGAAATAATTCTTAGTCCCGAAGAGGCCTTTGATCAGGAACATTTCCTTGATCATTTGTATGCGAAGGCCAAGATCACTCCCAATTCAAGAGATGTAATTGTTCCGCAAAAGCGAAGCATTGATGCACGAGGAAAACAAATAAAGGTGCGGGTACAATATGCACTTGTGCCTAAAGAAGAAGCTTCCCAAAATATTTCTTACAGCAGAGATTTGCCGAATGTTCAGCATGCAAAGCAAGTAATCATTATAGGCTGCGGACCGGCAGGTATGTTCGCAGCATTGCGTTTAATTGAGTCTGGAATTAAACCCATTATCCTGGAGCGTGGTAAAGATGTACAAGCTAGGAGAAGAGATATTGCAGCTATCAATAAAGATCATATCGTAAATCCTGATTCGAATTATTGTTTCGGTGAGGGTGGAGCCGGTACCTATTCAGATGGTAAGTTATATACACGCTCAACCAAGCGAGGAGATATCAGACGAATACTTGAAATATTTGTTGTTCATGGTGCTAAAGAAGAAATTTTATACGATGCCCATCCGCATATCGGTACCAATAAATTACCAAAAGTTGTTGAGGCCATAAGGCAAACTATTCTTCAAGCCGGTGGAGAAATACATTTCAATACAACTGTAATTGATTTTGGTATTCAAAATCAAGAAATCAAATCAGTAAAGACAGCTAAAGGAGAAAAATTTGAAGGGGAAGCAGTGATTTTGGCCACCGGACATTCAGCCAGAGATATATTTCATCTATTATATCAAAAAAATATTCTAATTGAAGCAAAGCCATTTGCACTCGGCCTGAGAGTAGAGCATGCACAACAATTGATTGATCAATTACAATACCGTTGTGATATTGACCGCGGTCCGTATTTGCCCGCCTCATCTTATGCATTGGTGCATCAGGCGAAATTTCAGGGAAAGGATCGAGGTGTCTTTTCTTTCTGTATGTGTCCAGGTGGTTTTATTGTACCATCTGCTACAGCACCAGGTGAGGTGGTAGTAAATGGAATGAGTCCGTCCAGAAGAGATTCGCGGTTTGCCAATTCCGGTATTGTGGTGGCAGTTAATCTGGAGGATTTGCAGGCTTATCAACAACATGGGGCTTTAGCTGCATTATATTTTCAGCAAGAAATTGAGCAGAAAGCTTGTGCCATTGCTGGCGGTACACAAGCCGCACCCGCACAAAGACTCGATGATTTTGTGAATGGAAGAGTTTCTGCTGCTATACTCGACACTTCTTATCAGCCAGGATTGGTAAGTACAAATTTGCACGAAGTACTGCCCGGCTTTATTGCTGAAAGTTTGAAAGAGGGTTTTAAAGCCTTTGGCAAAAAGATGAAGGGTTACTTAACCAACGATGCACAAGTAGTGGGCGTGGAGAGCCGTACTTCGTCTCCGGTAAGAATTCCGCGTGACAAAGAAAGTATGGAGCATCCTCAGATCAGGGGGTTGTTCCCTTGTGGAGAAGGGGCGGGTT
>CAZVFM010000338.1:0-1221 GCA_964626095.1 uncultured Roseivirgaceae bacterium
GGTGATCTTATTGTCTCAACATCTGGTCGTTCATTCTGGATACTGGATGACCTGGGCTTAATTCGTCAGTATAAAAATAGTTCTGAATCGTTTGCGCTCTTTCAACCGGAAGATATAATTCTTGTAAATGGCTACAGTGAGCTGGATGGTTCCACAGCTGAGTTTAATGGTTCGCATCCTTACCGAGGTGTAAATCCTGCCACAGGAAGTGTGATTTATTATCACTTGCCTGAATTAAAAAAAGACGAGCACATTTCAATTATGATCAAAGATGCTTCCGGCAATTTTGTTCGTCAATTCACTTCCATAGCCGATACTACTTTTGTTAGTTATGATGGAGGCCCTTCTGCAGAGCCTTTATTATCTAAATCAAAAGGCCTTAACCGGTTTGTGTGGAACCTGCGCTACCCAACTATGCCGGGCGCAAAGAATGTTTACATTGAAGCCAGTTTTAGAGGGCATAAAGCATCACCGGGTAAATACACCGTTGTGTTAAAAATGGGTGATCGGGAAGCCACAACAACTTTTGAGATTTTGCCAAATCCATTGTATGAAACTGATGCCAAGAATTACCAGGAGTATCATACGGTAATGAGTAAAATGGAAGCAGAACTTACGTTGATGCACAATCTGGTAAACTCGCTGCATGAAAAACGCCTTCAACTTGAAAAACTTCTCAGTACACTCCCTTTAGAGGAAAAATACAAAGCAATCAAGACAAATGGGCAAGCTTTGGTTCAGCGTATGAAGCAGTGGGATGATGATATGGTACAGCGCAAATCAAAAGCGTATGATGATGTAGAGAACTTTCCAAACAAGTTTACAGCTGAATACCTTTTCCTGATTAATCATACTGAAAGTGAAATTCCTAAAGTAAACAAACCTTCGTTAGATCGCTTAGATGAACTCATGAAGGAATGGATGGTACTGCATGCGCGCGTACGCGAAATGTTGGAAAAGGATATTCCTGCAATGAATAAACAGTTGTGGGATGCTGGTGTAGGCGCAGTTTGGAAGAACTGATTTTATTGGGTCTTGGCATTAAGTTTTAACACCATTCTTAGTGGTAACGACTTCACTTTCAATCGCAGAATCTTCCCAATTAGTTGGTTCAGTGTTATGCAGGTAGCTAAGTATTTTTTGTTCTACCTGTTTCAATTTTAAGGCCTTTAGAAATTTGCCATTGCGTGCCAATATGAGTCTCCCGGTTTCTTCAGAAAT
>CAZVFM010000338.1:1231-2779 GCA_964626095.1 uncultured Roseivirgaceae bacterium
CAAGTGTATCTGTACTTTCTGACATACCCACTGCCGCACGATGACGCATGCCAAATTGAGAAGGGAGATGGTCGTTTTCACTTACAGGTAGTACACATCGTGCAGCTTTAACGCGCCCTTTGTGAATAATGATGGCACCATCATGTAACGGACTGGTTTTGTTGAAGATTGAAAGTAATAGTGATTTCGTAATCTCCGCGTCCAATGGATCACCCGTTTCGGCATAAAACTTTAAGGCGGTATCGCGGGAAAAAACAACCAGGGCTCCGGTTTTTGTACCTTTTAATGTTTTACAGGCTTCAATGATTTGGTGAATATCTGTTTCATCGTTGTATTCACCTCGCCAGTTTGCAAGGGTCTTTAAAAAATTATCACGGAATTCAGTTCCTCTTCCAATGACCAATAAAAATTTTCTGATCTCCGGTTGAAAGAGAATGATCATGGCCAGCACACCCACACCCATAAATTGCCCGAGTATGTTGGCCAGCAGCTCCATTTGTGCCGCACGCACGATCAGGTAAATTAGATAGAGCGCGAGTATGCCTAAAAATATATTTACAGCAATACTTCCCCTAATCAGCTTGTAGACCTGATATAATAGAATACTTACCAGGCCAATATCTACGAGATCAACCCACGTTACATCCAGAAAGCCGATTTTAAAGAGAAAAATCATAGCTGTAAAGGTACTAAACTCTGTCGTCAGCTTGGGTGAGGCGTGTAAAAAGTTTCACCGCTTCAATAGCTTCCTTCACATCATGCACGCGAAGAATGGATGTGCCCTTCATCAAGGCAACCATATTCAGTGCGGTTGTTCCGTTTAGTGCGTGTTCAGGTGAAGTTTGAAGTGCTTTCCAGATCATGGATTTGCGTGATATACCAACGAGCATCGGCTTCTCCAAAATCTTTAGCAATTCCAGGTTATTCATTAACTGAAAATTCTGATCAATGGTTTTGGCAAACCCGAATCCGGGATCGATAATGATATCCTTAACACCAATTTTTTGCAAAGCAGCTAATTTTTGATGAAAGTAGGTAATGATTTCATGGATCAGGTTTGAATACTGCGCCAGGTTGTTCATGGTTTGTGGGGTGCCCTTCATGTGCATGCAACAATAGGGTACCTGTAGTTGAGCAATGGTGTTAAACATATTAGCATCGAGGTCACCACCCGAAATGTCATTGATCACATCGGCCCCAAGAGAAACAGCTTTTCGGGCAATGCTTGATCGAAACGTATCGATGGAGAGGATGGTATCGGGAAATCTTTTCTTGATGGCTTGTAAGGCGCTCAACACACGATGCTCTTCTTCCTGTTCCGAAATATTTTCAGCTCCCGGTCGTGAGGAGTAGCCGCCCACATCAATAATGGATGCACCATCAATCAACATTTTTTCAGCCTGGTTTAAGATTTCTTTTTCATCCATTTGCCGGCTGCCCGTGTAAAAACTATCGGGTGTTACATTAATCACCCCCATAATCAACGGGGTCTTTAGGGTGATCAGCCGCCCGCCTATGTTCAGTGTTTTGTTTGTTGAAAATGCCGTA
>CAZVFM010000339.1:0-2770 GCA_964626095.1 uncultured Roseivirgaceae bacterium
TTTCCCTTCTCGGCATTATTGGAAATAAAATATCCTAGTCCTAAATCGTAATTAAAACCAAAATCGCTCACGAATCCCATAATACCGCCATCATGTCCAATAAACCTGGTGCTAATATTTTTCTTGTGCGCAGATTTAGGTTTAGTGTACAAAGCAAGTCCGTAGCCATGATGCAATCCTGCCTGCGAGCCCAATGCGCTTTGCGATTGCATCATTTGATTTAAAATTTCACTTACAAAAATTTGCCGTTCATCAACCCTTCCCTCATTTAAGAAAAACTTGATGAATCGGGCCATATCCATTGCGCTGGAAGAAATTGCTCCGGCCGCTTCTCCGTTAATCATCACAGGCTCAGCAACAGCATGAGTAGTGCCATCGAGGTAATAGCCTGTGGCAAAACCGGGTTCAGTGTTATAATCAAAACTTGAGTTGTGCATGTGTAATGGTTCCAGCACTTCCTGCTCAATAAAATCGCGGTAATCCATACCACTGTATTTGCTGATGAGGTAACCCAATATGGTATAACCAGGATTTGAATACGACATGCGTGTAGAGGGTCTCCACCGAGTGTAAAGTGAATTTTTTTGTGACAGCACTTCATCCAATGCATCCTTTCTACTGCCGGTATAATTCTTCATGTCTTTAAAATGCATGTCGTCAAAACCGGTAGTGTGTTCAAGCAGATTTATAACTCGTACCGGATGTGTTTCTTCCCATTGATTGGTAAAAGGTACTTCTGGTGCAATGTCTTTTAGCTTGCTATCGAGTGTAAATTTCCCCTGTTCAATCAAACGCATAATGGCAAGAGAAGTAAAGGTTTTTGAAACAGAGCCAATCCTGAACAAGTGATCGGCATTCACTTTTTCTTGCTCTTCAAGATTGGCATAGCCTACTCCCCCATGAAAAATGACGGAGTCTTTATGTACCAGGGCAAGACTAATACCCGGAATTTTTTCTTTCTGAATGATAATTTCGAGGCTGTCTAATAATTGTTCAAGTGAAATTTTTTGTGCGCTACATGTAAGCACAAAAAATATAAGTGGCAACAGGATTATCTTCTTCATACCGATGTGTTATATACAACCGGCTGAATTAACTAAAATAATGGCGCAATAAAAAGTGTAGATAAATTTTAAATCACACTTAGTGAGGCTTCTCTCATAACCGGAACAATATTATACTGATCAGGCGTGAGGCAAAAGGCTATGTCTTTGTGAATATTCAATCTGTTTAATCGCTGCACATGCGATGATCCGCTAACCGCTGCAACCAAATCATTTTTAGATTGCAAGTAAACTGCTTCTGCCAGCATGGGCGCATCACAGGCGAAATTAAATTTTGATTTCAGCAAATGAGCTAAAGCCCCCGCGAATAGGGTGTCTTCTAAATTAACCCTTCCTTTCCATCCGGCACAAACAATGATGAGGTCACGATCTTCTTTGATGATAAACTCGGCCAATGCACTCAAATTCAAGAAAGCACCAATGGCAATAACACCGGCACCTTTTGATTTTTCAATGGCTTGCGTTCCATTGGTGGTGGTCATGTTGATGGCCTTTCCTTGTAGTGATGGCTCCATGTATTCAAAAGGAGAATTTCCCAGATCAAAGCCTTCAACTTTCTCTCCGTTGCGTTCACCCGCTATAAAGTTATCAGCAGTTTTACTGGCGCGACAACTTTCTAAATCTGCATAAGGTTTGATACTTTCAATGCCATGCGCAAATGCGGTAACCATGCAAGATGTTGCGCGCAAAATATCTGCAACAACAACAACTTTATCTTTCACATCAAAAAGATGCATTAAATCGGGACTGAGACAAACGTCAATGGATTTCATAAATCAGGATTCAGATTACTAAGTGCTTTGTTGATATAAAAAATTATCCGATTAAGGGTAATTTACTTACTTGTGCTTTTAAACTTCGTTCTCTTACAGCAATAAATATTTCAGTACCCGTAGCGGCATGTTCAGTTGTCACATATCCTAATCCAATACCAATGCCTAAAACCGGTGACATGGTGCCAGAAGTTACTTTGCCAATTACATTTCCTTGCGCACCTTTTATCTGATAATCGTGACGCGGTATGCCCTTATCAATCATTTTAAAACCTACCAACTTGCGCGCTACTCCTGCTTCTTTTTGTTTCTTCAGGTTTTCTGCGTTGGTAAAAGATTTGGTGAATTTCGTAATCCAGCCCAGGCCCGCTTCGAGTGGTGAGGTTGTATCATCAATATCATTACCATACAAACAAAATCCCATCTCCAGTCTTAAGGTATCGCGTGCACCTAAGCCAATAGGTTTGATGCCGAATTCTGCTCCTGCCTGCATAATAGACTGCCATACTTTTTCAGCATCCAGTTTATGCACATAAATTTCAAAACCGCCTGCACCGGTGTATCCGGTGTTAGACATGTTTACATTTTCAACACCGGCAAAATTGCCTATATGAAAATGATAATATTTGATTGCAGCTAAATCTGTGGTTGTTAATTTCTGAAGTGTCGCAATTGCCTTAGGACCTTGTACGGCAAACAAACAGAAATCTTCAGAAATATTCTGCATGTCAACACCTGTTGTATTGTATTTGCCAATCCAGTTCCAGTCTTTCTCAATATTGCCTGCATTTACAACAAGCATGTAGTGTTCATCTGCAATTTTATATACCAATAAATCGTCTACAATTCCACCCTCTTCATTGGGTAAGCAAGAATATTGTGCTTGTCCGTCAATAAGCTTAGAAGCATCATTACTGGTAATACGTTGAATCA
>CAZVFM010000340.1:0-2749 GCA_964626095.1 uncultured Roseivirgaceae bacterium
TGTGCTATTTCAGGGAATCTTTCGATAAGTTCCTGGCGCAAATCGCCCAATGTGTTTGCTTTAGTTTCCAGTTCCAATTCAGAACCACCAACAATATCACGAGTAATTCCAAAGGCCAGAATTTTTATTTTCATCCGAATACTAATTAAACCGAAAATAGAATGCATTTACGCATTTATGCAAGTTATTTCATTTATCCGGTTATAAAGACTTAATTTAAAGGCTGAATTATGCCAAATATACTTTACGATAATCACAACAGACCGCTTAATTACCTGCGTATTGCTGTAACCGATCGCTGCAATCTTCGCTGCTTTTATTGCATGCCCGAAGAAGGAATTAAATACCTGCCAAAGCATGATTTGTTGAGTTTTGAAGAGATTACCAGCTTGGTTAGTATGCTGGCAAATATGGGCATTAGCAAAGTGCGCATAACCGGAGGTGAACCTTTTGTACGTAAGGATTTAAATCAATTACTCGAGAAAATTGCCCGCACAAAAGGCATTGAAGAATTACACATCACTACCAATGGTGTACTTACTGCTGAACATATTCCGTTTTTAAAATCAATCGGTATTAAATCAGTAAATCTTAGTTTAGATACGTTGGATGAAAAACGTTTTTTTCAGATTACCAGAAGAAATGTTTTTGCTGATGTTATGCATACTTTAGATGCGTTATTAAAAGCAGGAATCCCAACAAAGATCAATGCTGTGGTGATGGAAGGAAAAAATATTGATGATATTATTCCTTTGATTGAATTAGGCAAGCATGAAAATATTGATGTAAGGTTTATCGAAGAAATGCCTTTCAATGGTGAAGGTGCTCATTACGCGCAACTCAATTGGACTTATAAAAAGATTTTAGCGTACATTCAATCACATTATCCATCTGTTCAAAAAATTACAGATCCGGCTAACAGCACAGCTTATCATTATCAGGTACCTGGATACAAAGGAAAAATCGGTATCATAGCAGCTTTCAGTCGTACTTTCTGCGGCACTTGCAACCGCATTCGCATTACTCCGCAAGGCACTTTAAAAACATGCTTGTATGATGATGGTGTATTAAACATTCGCGACATTATGCGCCAGACTACTGATCAGGAAGTTTTAAAAAATGCTTTGCTTAAGGCATTTAACAATCGTGCTAAAGATGGCTTTGAAGCGGAGGCAAACAGAAAAGATCATAGCCCGGTTTCTGAATCCATGTCAACAATAGGTGGCTGATATGCTCGATCAGAATATCCTGCTCTTCATCGGATTTTTTATTATAGCATTTACGTATGCCTCTGTTGGTTTTGGCGGTGGCTCCAGTTACCTGGCTTTACTTGCCTTCATTGGTTTAGGTATAACGGTTATAAGGCCAAC
Source organism: uncultured Roseivirgaceae bacterium (assembly GCA_964626095.1). Classification (GTDB taxonomy): domain Bacteria; phylum Bacteroidota; class Bacteroidia; order Cytophagales; family Cyclobacteriaceae; genus DAOLDI01. The sequence continues at coordinate 1,371 of CAZVFM010000340.1, forward strand.
TGCTTTGTTGTGTAACATCATTGTAGTAAGTGGTGGCTGTTATGTGTATTACAAACAAGGATTACTGAATTTAAAAAAATCGCTACCTCTTATAATAAGCAGTGTTCCAGCGGCTTTCCTGGGTGGGTACCTTTCTCTACAACAGGAATTGTTTTTTATAATTCTGGGGTGTTCTCTACTCATTGCCTCACTCCTGCTTTGGTTTCAGGAACGCTTTCAAAGCAATTTGGAAGAAAATAAAAATGCTTCGACTGTAACTTCAGCAAGTCTGGGTGCCGGACTTGGACTATTATCCGGCATGGTGAGCATAGGTGGCGGAATATTTCTTGCACCAATTCTTAATCTTTTAAAATGGGATAAACCCAAAAGCATTGCCGCCACAGCAAGTCTTTTTATTTTAGTTAACTCTATCAGCGGACTAAGCGGTTATTTAATTGCGAGTAATTTCGAGGTGAACTGGTCATTTACTTTGCCCCTATTGTTGGCTGTTTTTGTTGGCGGACAATTAGGTTCGCGTACAGGTGCAATAAAATTTTCACAAATGCATGTAAGAAAAGTAACCGCCATTCTAATTCTGGTGGCAGCCGTAAGGATTCTTAAGGAGTACTATTGAAGCATGAAACCGGAAATCTATTGGCATAATTGAATTATTGAACTATCTTTAAAATGCATTTGTAAGCATTATAAACAGATCACCATGATAATTGAACGCACAAAAAAGGAAATTATAATAAGACTGCCGGCATCAGTTAACATTGATGACCTGCAAGACATGATTAATTACACACGCTATAAAGAAATCACTTCTAAATTTAAAGTAAAGCAAAGTGATGTCGATAAACTCGCCAATGATATTAATAAGAAATGGTGGAATAAAAACAAGAAAAAATTAATCCAGTGAAAATAGTTGTTGATACCAACATTGTTTTTAGTGGTATATTAAATTCCTCCAGCAGAATCGGTAAAATTCTTGTTCACTCCAGAAAATATATTCATTTCTATAGTTGTGATTTTCTAAAGCATGAAATTGCAAAGCATAGAACTAAACTAATTAAACTAACCAATCTAGATGCAGAAGAGCTTGATGAACTCACAAATCTCGTTTTAACAAATATTACATTCATTCATCAAGCTATTATTCCGGATAAAATCATTAATGTAACAGAATCAATCCTTTCTGATATTGATGTAACTGATACTCCATTTGTAGCTTTGGCTGATTATCTGAAAGCCAAGCTCTGGACAGGTGACTTGAACCTCGTAAGCGGATTGAAAAAGAAAAAAATCAAGAATGTAATTACTACCAGCGAACTACTGAAATTAATCGAAAAAAGAGAAAAGAAAGCTGTGTAGAAATAAAGCATAAGACATCCATCTAC
>CAZVFM010000341.1:0-2720 GCA_964626095.1 uncultured Roseivirgaceae bacterium
GACTTGTAAGGTCATCACGAATTATAAGAGATATTATGGAGCGAAGCAATCTATTCAAGGCATACTTAGCATTATAAATAGATTGCTTCGTCAGTCCTTTCCCATCATCCTCGCAATGACGCTAAAAAAAGCCCACGTCATTGCGAGGAACGTCAACACTTAATCAAATTTGCAGCTGTTTAATGTGACGAAGCAACCATTACTCGCCCGGCTGTACAGTGTGATGTCTATCCTTAAGGCATCTTGCCGTTTTCATCAATTTGCCAGAGGCCAAGAGAAATATAACTCACTAAAAGTGAGCGACTGACGGGACTGAACAAGAGCAAAAAGCTACACCGAAACTAAGTCATTCGGGACGTTGACTAAGTATTCTGTGCCTTTTACTAAAATACTGTGCATAAGGCTTTTAGATTTACTAAATTGGCCTCACCTTAATACCAACCTAAACCTTATTAACATGAAAAAGCTGTTCAAATACCTCGGCTTCTTTTTACTATTTGTAATTGTTGCCGTTGCAGCACTGCTCATTTATGTGAGCGTAGCCTTACCCAATGTGGGCGAGGCAGAAAACATTGAAATAGATTATACACAAGAACGCATTGCGCACGGCAAGTACCTGGCCAATGCAGTAGTGCTTTGTATGGACTGCCATGCCGAGCGTGACTGGTCCAAATTTTCTGGTCCGCCCAAACCCGGTACACTGGGTCGCGGTGGCGATCGCTTCGATGAAGACATGGGATTTCCCGGTGTTTACTATGCAAAAAACATTACCCCCGCAGGCATTGGCGACTATACCGATGGGGAGCTGTTTCGTGTAATCACCACCGGAGTGAACAAAGACGGCAAGGCCATATTTCCCGTGATGCCCTACTTGTATTATGGCAAGATGGACAGAGAGGATATCTACAGCATCATTGCCTATATACGTTCGCTTGAATCCGTAACATACGATGTGCCTGAATCTAAGTCAAACTTCCCAATGAACTTCATCATTAATTTGATTCCGCAAAAAGCAGACTTGCAAACCCGGCCCGATAAATCTGATTTGTTGGCCTATGGAAAATACATTACCAATGCATCGGGATGTATAGAATGTCATACCATCGTAAAAGACGGACAAATTATTCCTGAGTTTGCCTTTGGCGGAGGCCGCGAATTTACCTTCCCGGATGGTTCTGTCATGCGCGGGATGAACATTACACCAGATAAAACAGGCATTGGCACCTGGACAGAAGACATGTTCGTGCAGCGTTTTAAAATGTATGCCGACTCGGCTTATGTTGTACCAACAGTAGCCCCTGGTGAATTTAACACCATCATGCCATGGCTCATGTACGCACAAATGGAAGAAGATGATTTGAAATCTATTTACGCTTACCTGAAAACAGTAAAGCCAATTGAAAATGTGGTAGAGCGTTTTACTCCTGCATCGCAATAGTCAACTGACTATAAAACCATCAGCTCCCTCAGTGCTCAAGTAGTTAACTTACACTGAGGGATTTTTTTAGCCCATGTATCCGTTGCCTTTTGCCATCAATCCTGCCAATATGGGAATGACAAACAGCAGCATAATTTCTATTCTCAACATCCAGAAAACAGCATGGGGTACTGCAATAATTTCTGTAGCATCCCCTTTTCTGTTCTTTAAAAAGAAAACAGTTGGATAAATAGAAAGCAGACCAATGAGGATAAACAAAGTAAGCTTGGTATGGAAGATCCAGTTCTTGCTGTAAAACTCAGTGGGTTTGCCAAAGCCGCCCAACCATAGCGTTAATCCTACGCCTAACAAAACCAGCGCAGCGATGCCATATATACCATCTATCTTGGCAAGACGGGCGATTTCATTTCGCGTCAAAGTTTTCTTTAACAGGATATGTTCAGAGACAAGTGTGGCCACAATAGCAAAGATGCTGATGAAGTGCAGGTAGCGGAGGATGAGTTCGGTTGTCATGTCTTGTATAATTTAAAGTGTAAAATAAAAGAAATCTTGATGTTCTGTATGATCACAAAATCAAAATTCATTAAGACAACTGAAATTTTAACACTACATTCGATACCATGAAAATCAATCCCATCATTACAGGAACAACAGGCATGGTTGGCGAAGGCGTTTTGCACGAGTGCCTGCAACACCCTGATGTTGATCGGGTGCTGATAATAAATCGCAAACCGAGTGGGATGACTCATCCTAAGTTAAAAGAAATTGTACACAGTAATTTTCATGATCTTTCGGTAATAGAAGATGAACTTAAACCATACAACGCTTGCTTTTTTTGCCTTGGCGTTTCTGCAGTGGGCATGAAAGAAGCGGAGTACTATCACCTTACCTATGAGCTTACACTTCATGTAGCAGAAACCTTGCTCAGGCAAAATCCTGACATGACTTTTTGTTATGTATCAGGTTCAGGTACCGATAGCACAGAAAAAGGCAGACAGATGTGGGCACGCGTAAAAGGTAAAACTGAAAATGATTTGATGGCTATGCCTTTTAAAAAAGTATATGCTTTCCGACCGGGTTATATGCAACCCACCAAAGGATTGAAAAATACGTTGAGCTGGTATAAATACATGGCATGGCTGTATCCGGCTTTGCGATTTTTATTTCCTTCTTTTGTTACTACACTCAAAGAACTTGGCCTGGCCATGATTAATGTTGTGAAGTATGATTACGAAAAGCAGGTGTTGGAAGTCAAAGACATTGTTAAACTTGCCAAACGATA
>CAZVFM010000342.1:0-2718 GCA_964626095.1 uncultured Roseivirgaceae bacterium
GGCGGGTGGCCAGCGGGTGTCTGCCTCGCTATTGCCAAACCAAAATTCAGCTTCATTGGCCAACTTCAATAACTGCTCATTGTTCATGGGCATATAATGCGTGGGACCATCGTCCTGCAACAGGTTGACTCCGCTCGAAGCTGCAAGCAACGAGGCATAGTAATCATTGCGGTGTACCCACCAATCGTAAGCGCCAGCCGGGTGAAACGTCATGAAGGCTGTTGGTTTATTCCTATGAGCCTCAATCTTTTTCTTTAATTCTTCACTATTGGAATTTACCAGTTCTACAATGTCTTCAGCCTCTTTTTCAAGATTAAAGAATAGGGCAGTAAATTTGATCCATTCTACCTTGGCCATAAAGAATGGTTCACTCCATGCCAAATGTGGAATAGCACGAATTCCCAATTGCCGATGCTTACCTATTAATTCCAACCCTCGCGCTTCCGTAGAGAAGAATAGATACACTTCCGGATTTAACGCCAGCAGCAGTTCTTGCTGCTGTGGATTTTCAGCACCATACCCTATAACAGGAATTTTATTTGTTATGAGATAGTGAAAAATCGAATCGTCATAGATATCTGTACCTCCGGCTGCCACCACTTTATCCAGCACGCCCAGGTCTTTCAATCTGACGATTTCTGCCTTGTTATTTACCGCAATAGATCGCACCGGCACTTCAACTATCCGGGCACCAGCAAGTTCGCCCGACAACACAGGTGGAACTGCACCTTTCTGCACCAGTACCCATTTTTCATCTACTTTGTAACTGCGACTAATACTCTCATAATGCAAGTGTATTACTTTATAGTTACCATGATAGTGTACCGAAAAATTCTGAGCATACTTAACAATTGCTTTATCCGGGAATAAGTCGGTTCCGGCAGTTGCCTGATTAATTACAACCGAATAATCACTTGATCTGTTACCACTACAGTTCAACAATATCACACTCACAACTAGCAATATGATTGCTTTCATCGTTTTGTCAGTTTTACTTTTTCAAAAAAAAACAACGTGTGGTTGGGTAATAAGTCCGGATAGAAAATGGATACCAGGTCTTCCAGTACAAGGTCAGGTCTTACTTCAGCCGTTTCGTACCAATCATATGCATTGTGTTCATAACGTGTCCGTTTTTGATAATAGTAAACCTGCCCCTTGCGATAGGATTTAAAGATGGTTAGAAATTGAGCCGGTGGCCATTCTTCATCCGAAATGTTATTGACAATCCACACATCCGCTTCTTTGCCCTTATCAATCAGGTATTCGTTATTAATTCCGACTGTATGCGAAGGCCCACCATCCTTAAGTACATTTACCACACCCGCACCTGGGAGGTACGATGCTATAAAATCATTTCTATGTGCCCCCCAATCTCCTTTTTCGTATGGATGGTAAAGCCAGAAGGCGGTTTTTTTTTGTTCAATAGCCCTTACTTTTTCTGCCAATTCCAAGCACCGTTTTTCTATGGTTTCAAAAAATTCATTTGCTTTTTCTTCGGCATTAAAAAACAGGGCCGTAAACTTTAACCACTCGGCCTTTCCAAGATATGAATCCTCGGCCCAGGCAAATGTGGGAATGGCGTTTACATCCATTTGCCTGAATTTATGAATTGCCTTCATCCGGTCGCCATCAAAAGAATACAAAAGCGCAAGATCCGGGTTAAGCGCCAGCATTACCTCAGGTGCAGGAGCGTGCGTTATGCTGTACCCGATTGAGGCAATTTCTTTATTCTCCCATCGCTTGCGCAGGGCGGGATCGTAAATATCACCACCACCCATCGCAATCATTTTATCGGTTAAGCCCAGGCTATGCAAACGCATCACTTCTCCATCATCGTTGGCGGCTATCGACATGGCAGGTATTTCAATGACCCAGGCATCACTAAGTTTGGAGGAAGCAGGAGGTGGTGTGCCTCGTTGAACCAGCACTAACTTTTGCTTAAAAGCAATTTTGCGCTGTTCACTTTCAAATTGAATGTTAACCATCTTATAGTTTCCATGATAGGATACCGAAAAGTTTTTTGCGTATTTGGTTTCTACCTTATCGGGAAACAAGTCCTTATCTGTTGAATAAATTTCTACATGCTCCTCATTTTCACGAACAGCAGGCTTCTCTTTGCAACTTTGTATATGCAATAGGAATAGGATAGCAATTACCAATGGGTAGATTCTCATTGGCTTTCTTTAGGATACTCATCAAAAAATACGCTTTCATGATTTTTCATTAAAGCAGGATGAAAAAGTTTGACCAAATCTGCCAATGCTATATCGGGTCTTACCGGCCAGAGATTAAACCAATCGTAGGCATCGTATTTGGGCTTACTTCTTTTATAGTGATGGTATAGGTTGCCTTTACGCCAGGCAGAAAATCCTTCCAGGTATTTTCTATCAGGTAGCAGCGTCCGAACACCATTTCCTATAATCCAATGGTCAGCCTGTTGGCCAATCACAAGTAGTTGCTCGTTGGTGAAGGCCTCGCCTACAGGGCTGAATGGCTTCGAAAAATCTTCGGTAATATTCCGTACACCGGCATCTTTGAGTAACCGGGCCTGCGCATTGTTGCTTTGCGTAAGCCAGAATCCCTTATCCACATAATGCGCCCATAAGACAGCGGGTCTTTCCTGGTGAGTAACTTTATTTCTAAGTGCTTCGACATTCGATACGATTTCATCGAACCAACGGTTAGCTTCTCTCTCTTTGTTAAAAAATAATGCGCAAT
>CAZVFM010000343.1:0-2717 GCA_964626095.1 uncultured Roseivirgaceae bacterium
TTGTAAATCATAATGAGATAATTCTGCAATTTTCCTCAGAACTCATTAAACGGCAAGAAAGATTCTGTAAAACGTCTGTTGGTTGGGTATTGAGAGAATATTCAAAAGTTGATACTAAATTTGTGACAGACTTTTTGGAACAGTTTAATGATTGGACAACAAAAGAAGTAATTAAAAATGCGACAAAATATATGGGACAGAAATAAAGCCCGAACCGCTAACAGCACCTACACGCAAGCAGGGGTTTTCCCGCTATGGCGGGACAGGCAGTGCTTCGCAGGATAGGAAAGTGCTAAATTTAAAGTTCTCCCTATAGCTATCGGGATCGTAGGAAGTTCAGTGCGAAAACACCCCACCTGCTTGTGTAGCCACATCACGTTAGCGGTAGGGCATAAAGTCGACACCACGACATATAAAAACAGCAAATAAATGAAAACAAAAATTCTCATGCTGACAATGTTGACTATAATAAGTCAGCATACTTTTTCGCAGACCTATCCGACATTTGGTCCTGAAATAAAAGTAACTATCACAGGTTTGACTTTTGATGCCATGGAACCTTTCATTTCCTTAGACGGAAATACACTCTTTTTCAACTCCCTTAATTCAGGAGGAAACACTAATTTACATTATGCGACAAAAGTAAATGACACTACCTTTAATTATGTCGGTTTAGTAGGTGGTACTTACGACCCTCTGCCAGATCATCTTGACGCTGTAGCATCTTTAGACTCTTTAAATAATTTCTTTTGGGTATCCTTAAGAGGTTATCCAACTCCTATGGAAAATCTACATAGAGGTGTTTACGCTGGCGGAACCGTTTCAAATATTACTCGAGTTTATGGAAACTTTAATGTTTATACTTTTAATCATCCTTTTGGATGGTTAATTATGGATGCTGCAATTAGTTACCAAGGCGACAAACTATATTATTGTAACGCCAATTTTGATTTTTTAAACACAACTTGTATCGGAATACCTTGTGCCGCAAGGATTGGTGTTGCACAAAAAGTGAACGACTCAACATATAACAAATTACCAAATACAGACAACATCTTTAGTAATGTAAATGATACAAACTATTTAGTATATGCACCCCAAGTAACCAAAGACGGTCTTGAACTTTACTATACACGACTGCTTAAAGGTTCATTTAATACTGAAATCTGTGTTTCTGTGAGAAATACTGTTATAGACACATTTAGCTTACCTTTGATTATTCATTCTAATAACGGATTTGCACCTGAAGCTCCAACAATAACCACAGACAAGCAAAAGCTATATTATCATCAGAGAGACAACACAAACATTTATAAGATATTTTTGAAGTATAGAATTTTGATTACTAGCATTGAAGAACAAGAAAAAACAAATAAAATAAATATTTATCCAAACCCTTCAAGTCATTTAATCAATATAGTAGTGCCGAATAATTCTAATTACGAATTATCTGTTTATAATGTTTGGGGTGAAAAGATTTACACCGACATAAATATAGATATTATTGATGTTTCGAATTATAGTAGAGGTATCTACGTGTTGACAGTTAAGTATGAGAATAAATTTTTAACGACAAAGATAATTAAAAACTAATGCCCGAAACGCTAACATGCGGTCATAAAACATGCCGGGGTCAGTGGGTTTTCGAGCGTTCGCTCCCGCCTCAAGCTTTTGCAACAGTGGATAATGAAGTACTCCGAAACCCGGCACGTTTCATCCTGCTAAAGGTTATGTGATATTTGAATGACGACAATAAATTAAAACGACAATATATTAGAGCCTAAGAGCAGCTACCCAAAAGTGGCGGTTCAGCGGTTAAACCTGCCGGTGAGGAAGGATCTATGATTTGAGGTGGTGCCGTTGTTTCAACGACCTCATCCGATTTTTTATAAACTTTCCTCTTTTTATTCATGCCTTGAAGGAAACAACAATCATGCTATTGCCTAAAAACCTACAAACGGGGAGTAAGAATAACTTAGGAACTAAGTTTGAAAATAGAAGTCTACATTTAGGGGTAGGATATTCACAGATTAAGATTCAATGAATACTAGAGGAACAGATCAAAACAGTTCTTTGGCGATCTTGTAGATCGGGTCAGACTTACCCATAGAATAGAAATGAAGTGTTGGAACTCCGGCATCAATCAGCTCTTTAGATTGATTAATCGCCCACTCCACGCCCACCTGACGAACAGCAGCGCTGTCCTTGCATTTTTCAACTTCATCTGCCAGCGTTTCAGGCAAGTCGATATGAAAGATTGTGGGTAATATACTCACTTGGTTTTTTGTGGTAATAGGCTTAATACCTGGAATGATCGGAACATTGATACCGAACTCTCTGCACTTTGCTACAAAATCAAAATACTTCTGGTTGTCGAAAAACATTTGTGTAACAATGTATTCTGCACCCAGTTCGACTTTTAATTTCAAATACTTCAAATCGGTTTTTAAGTTCGGAGCCGCGAAATGCTTTTCAGGGTATCCTGCAACACCAATACAAAAATTAGTCGGTGTGTGGTTTAATAATTCTTCATCAAGATATATACCGTTGTTGATATCTACTACCTGCTGTACCAGCTCAGAAGCATATTTATGTCCGTCAGGTTCTGGAACAAATCGTCCTTCATTTTTAATACCATCACCTTGCAGAACCAATACATTTTCGATTCCCAGAAAGTGAAGGTCAATCAATGCATTCTCTGTTTCATCTTTCGAAAA
>CAZVFM010000344.1:0-2711 GCA_964626095.1 uncultured Roseivirgaceae bacterium
CAATATAGAATTAATATGAATGAAGTCAAAAATAAGAATGAGGAGAAAGTCAATTTTTTCGAGTTGTATTGTTCAAGACGGTGTGTGGAAGCATTATGACACTGCAGGTGTTGTGAGAATAGTAAAAACATATAGAAGAGGTACTTTAATAGGCACTCAATATTTATGGGATTAATTTTATCAGAATTCATCTATCGAAGCCATCCCCAAAACAGATTCAGTTGAAAATAGAAATTAAGTCCTTATGAGGTACCCCCGTATACAGTAGCGGTTTAAACTGGAAAATTCGGGCCTTTTATTCACTATTTATCTTGCGTCAAACCGATGCTTTTTTCAATTTACGAGCGATTGGTTTTCGGCTTACACCGGCTTGAGTTTTTGATTTTCTTTCCTCATCTATCCTCTCATTATCGGCCACTTTTTTTAAGTAAGCTTCGATAAACTCTGATGGGTTTTTGTCATTTAAAGAACAGTGGGGCCGATACTGGTTGTATTCCTGTCGCCAGGTCTCAATCTTCTCTGCCGCGTCATCCAAAGATAAGAACCAATGGGCATTGAGGCGGTAACTGGCTGCCTTTTTCAGACAGGTTGAAAGTAGATAACTTTTAACTTTAGTACATGAAAAGGAGCAAATTTTCGGAGAAGCAGATTCTTGACATTCTCAAGGAGCAAGATTTTGGCAAGACTGTAGCAGAGATTAGCAGAGTGCATGGCATTTCACCGGCTACATTTCACAATTGGAAAAGTAAATATGCCGGTATGAATGAGCAGGAGCTCGCTCGGCTGCGTGAACTGGAGACGGAGAACGCGAGACTCAAACGGATCGTAGCTGACCAAAGTCTGGATATCCAGATCATGAAGGACGTGCTTTCAAAAAAGTGGTAACGTCTGTGCAGAAAGAGCAGTGTGTTCGGTACATCCGAGATACCTTCCAGAAGGCATCTCGAGCACAGGCGTGCAGACTTGTGGGCCATGCCCGCTCAGGAATGTACTACGCCAAAAAAATGCCAGCTAAAGATCAAGCCATCAAGACTGTCATTGTTTCGGCCATTGGTTCCAAACGAATAGGCCGTCAAAAGGTCACTGTACTGGTGCAGCGGATCGATCCCAAGATCGGGGCGAGTAGGATACGGCGGGTGTATCAGAACGAGGGTCTTAGCCTAAGATCCCGTATGCGGAAGGGTAGAATCAAACAAATTGCCAATCCCATTGCGATGACTTTTGCCAAGAACGAAGAATGGGCGATGGACTTCATGAGTGACAGTCTTTCGAATGGCAGGCCGTTTAGAACCTTAAACATCATTGACCACTACAATCGGCAGTGTCTGGGCATTGATGTAGGGCATAACATGCCGGCTCGCAAAGTCATTGCCTACTTGGAGATTATGATTGACACCCATGGTAAACCCAAGCGCATACGGACAGACAATGGGCCAGAATTTACTTCGAAACGCTTACAAACATGGCTCGATGAAAAGAAGATTAAATGGAACCCCATACAGAATGGCAAGCCACAACAGAACGCCATTGTAGAACGCTTCAACCGCACCTACAGAGAAGATATTCTGGATGCCCACATTTTTGAAAACATCCCTGCAGTCCAAACTACAACCTACAAATGGATAGAAGACTACAATGGAGTCAGGCCGCATCAAGCATTAAACAACCTGACACCTGCAGAGTATGCAGGATGATAAGGTTTTCTTTAGGCATCTGTCTCCCAAAATGATGGGAAAACAAAAGCCCTGCAATTTGCAGAGCTCTTGTCATCACTTCGGTCGGATGAACTTATCCCTGGCAGGTTGCTCCTCAGCAGAGCCTGCTTCCGTTTTAGTTCATCGCATCAAATCTCAAAACCAAAATCTATATTTACAACTTGTCAAAAAAAGCAGCCACGTTCAAACCGTCTAGATTTCCATCTGTACAACCAAAAAAATAGGTATTGCCTTCGCTATCCATTGTCATACCGCCTATTACTTCCTTACCATTAGAACCAAATTGTGTCAATGCTTCTGGAATGGAAGGTGTTGTTGAAATTGGTTGTGCGTAAATAAATTGATTTGAGTTTGTTAAACTCAATAAATTATCACTATTGCAGAGTGCGGTTGGGTTATTGAATGGATTTCCACTAATAGATGGCTCAACATCCCAACAAGGAAAAATAAAGGCAATTAAATCAATAGTATTATTGGCCGTATAGAAAAGATACCAACCTTCGGTCTGGCACCCTTCGGCAATGGTGCAATAAACTAATTGATAATCGCCTGCTTGTCCACGCAATTGTATCGCCCCGTGATTGAAGTCTAGATGATGTATTACACAATAGTCGTTGTCAATACCATCTTCACCACGAGAAAAAAACGGATGAGGTATTTCTGCAGTGCCTAGAATTATTCTGTCAGCTTTGGCACTTTGGTACGCAAAGTCAAGATCAATGCTTAAAACTGTTCTTATATATTTTACCTTATTTGAACCCGGATAAGTATCAGATGGGGCAACTGGCATAAAAACATCGCCACCGCTGTTTTCTCCGTCCATATAGTCGGTGTTAAGAATTGTAAATTCAAGGTCGTTGAATGGTGCACCTGATGCAAAAGTTGGCAAGCCTTGTGTGAATGGAATTAGATCAACTGTTCCCCTTGGCATAGGTGGAAAAGTTGCTGCACTGTCTTTCAGTTGTTGAATTGTCTGTGCTGATGCTGCAGTTGCAA
>CAZVFM010000345.1:0-2706 GCA_964626095.1 uncultured Roseivirgaceae bacterium
TAAAATTCCAAATGGATTGACCCGCCAGCGCTGCGTCTTTACCTTTTAACTTAGTCACAGCCCTTCTCTTTCTCTTATCGATGATCAATTGCCTGACATAATCATCCATGTTCTCATCCCAACCATAAGCAACGTACAGAGAAGCCCCCTGAATAAACCATTCCGGTAAATTCATTAATACAGCATTTTGGAACATGTCTTTCAGGCTTCCACCAAACATCATCTGATTTACCATGAGGTCTGATACTTTGTAAATCAATTCAGATTTAAACTCGTCAAGATTTCCCGGATGTGCCACTTCTACATAAGGCTTGATAAATTCTGTCTCACCACCGGTGCTAAAAGAATTATGATTAAGCCCTACATTGCTTTGCTGAAGATCAGAAACAGAATTATATAAAAATACCTGTGATTTTAGGTAAGGAGGAAACCCGATGATATCCGTAATACGGTCAAACTCCGATTCAAGAAATTCTGACACTTCTCGGGCAAGCACTCGCCTGTCTCCATAATAATACACATCAAAATTTTCGGAGCTAAGGTATTTCCAATCAAATGCTTTGTATTGAATCCGGTTTTGACCAAATTTTTCTCTCGTTTGTTGAGAATAACCGGAGAGGGCCGCAAAAATCCCTATAAAACATAGTAAAACTCGTACTACACGCATAATGTCAACAGCAAAGCTTCTAATATAATGAATAATAACGCTCAATGTTTAACTCTAAATATAACTCAGACCTCCCAAGCATATTTTCTACCAGCATTTCAGAAAAATAAGGAGCCAAACTAACCCCTTTTGTCCCGAGCCCATTAAATATCCAAACGCCTTCCAGGTACGGATGTTTCCCTAAAAACGGCCTTCTGCTAGCAGTAGAGGGCCTTATACCCCACGCCTGATCAATAATTTCAAACTCGAATTTAATCAAGCGTTGCAAACTTGCCAGCAGTTCATCCTTGCCTTGCTCTGTAACACCTGCTTGGATGTTTTTGGTTTCATAAGTAGCTCCGGCTTTCATTGTATTATGCTCAGCCTCCGGAACGAGGTAAACCCCGCGGTTGAATATGCAATCGGGCATTTCTTTTACACGCACACGAAGTATTTCGCCTTTCAGTGGCTTAAAGGGAAGCCAGGAGAACGGGCCCTTAGTGTGCGCCTCTACGCCATTACAAAATATTATTTGCCTGGCCTTTACATTGCCATAAAAATATTCGCCAGAATTCGGAAATATATCTGGATCAAAATCAAATGACTGTTCGATGTAAGACTCTTGCCTGAGTAAATAATTCTTAACAGCGCTTACAAAAACCTTAGTATCAAGGTAGCCGCAATTTTTTAACAATATTCCGCCAAATGAATCATGCACGCTTTCAGCATATTGTGATTCAATAAATACATTATCAACAAATTGTGCATATTCAGGATCAGCTGAGTTTGCCATCCATTCATTTTGTTCTTCAATGGAAAGAAATGGACGGTATATAGGCAGTTCATGTAAAAATTCTTGCCCCGTTATCCGCTCAGCTTCTCGATAAAATTTTATTAGAAAAGGAAAAATTACATCGGCTTTCCAGGTCTTCGTCATTTTTCTTCCTGTTACAGGATTAAAAAGTCCTGCCGCGACAATGGTTGATATATTTTTAGTCGGCTCATCAAATACCATGACACGCTTACCACGTTTAATAAGTTGCATTGCCATGCACGAACCCGCCAGGCCTTGGCCAACGATGATATAATCTACACTATTGTTTATGACTGTTACTTTAAGTGCTTATTGTTCATTAGGATTAATCGGCTCAATTTTGGATTTTTGAAGCTAATTAAAAAGCCGATTAATGTTGCAGGTAAAAGTTTTTGAATTCAATCCCTTTTCCGAAAATTCTATTGTGCTTTACGATGAAAGTAAGGACTGTGTAATAATTGATCCCGGCTGCTACGAGCCAGCTGAAAAACAGGCACTAGCTGATTTTATAAATCAACATCAATTAATTGTAAAATATTTACTTAACACCCATTGCCATATTGACCACGTGCTGGGAAATGCATTCATCAAAGAACAGTATAAAGTGCCGTTTTTAATTCATAAGAAAGACCATGAAACATTAAGGGCCGTAAAAGTTTACGCCCCTGTTTATGGTTTTCCTGCGTATGATGGCATTGAGCCTGATAGTTTTTTGGAGGAGGGCGATAAGGTTAAATTCGGCAATCAACAACTGGAAGTACTTTTTGTACCCGGCCACGCCCCGGGTCATATTGCTTTTTATCACAAAGATTCTAAAACTCTAATTGGCGGAGATGTATTGTTTAATGCAAGCATTGGCCGAACCGATTTGCCTGGTGGAAATTTTGATGTGTTGATAGAAAGCATTCATACTAAATTTTTTGTATTAGACGATGAGGTGACTGTATATCCAGGTCACGGTCCTTCAACTACCATTGGAACAGAAAAACGTACCAATCCATTTTGTGCATTTACTTTAGGCTAAATGATCAAACACTTGCCCAATGCGCTTACTTGTGCCAATCTGCTTTGCGGATGTATGGGTGTTGTAGCCATTTTTCGTTTCCCTGAATTGCCCATTGCCTGGTTTATATGGGCGGCTGCATTTTTTGATTTTTTAGATGGCTTCACCGCGCGCATTTTCAATGTAAACACGGCCATAGGTAAAGAACTTGATTCTCTTGCCGATGTAATAAGTTTTGGTTTG
>CAZVFM010000346.1:0-2681 GCA_964626095.1 uncultured Roseivirgaceae bacterium
CCAATAACGTGTCGGTTATTCAGAAACCAAATGAGGCTCAGGCTCACTGAGGCCATAATTATCAGTCTAACTATCTTCATTGCGGATATATTAA
This sequence comes from uncultured Roseivirgaceae bacterium, assembly GCA_964626095.1. Lineage (GTDB taxonomy): Bacteria > Bacteroidota > Bacteroidia > Cytophagales > Cyclobacteriaceae > DAOLDI01. The sequence goes on from CAZVFM010000346.1 coordinate 95, forward strand.
AAAAGGAATATGTTCAACAAGTCATTAAAATAGAAAGCTTTTCCTAATTTTCGGGCTCCTTATAAATAATTATTTACTTGAAAGACATCAGCGGAAAGTATCCCAAAGAAATAGTAAAGAAAGCTGCCGGTTTAAAGGCCATCTTTTGTGATGTGGATGGTGTGCTTAGCGATGGAAAAATTACCTACGACAGTGAGGGCCGCGAGCTCAAGTCATTTAATGTGAAAGACGGACAAATTATTAAACACCTGAAAGCAGCAAAAATAATTGTCGGATTGATTTCTGGCAGAGAAAGTAAAGCAGTTACGCAGCGCGCTGCTGATTTGAAACTTGATTTTTGCCACCAGGGTATTTTGGATAAGCATGGTGCATTAGAAAAACTAATCAAACATTATAAATTAAAGTCAGTTGAAGTTGCCTTTATTGGCGATGACATCAACGACCTTTCTGTATTGAGAAAAGTTGGTTTAAGTGTTTGTCCGGCCGATACCTTTGACTACATCAAGAAAGAAGTTGATTTGGTTACTTTTGCCAAAGGAGGTAAAGGTGTGCTGCGTGAAGTCGCTGATTTGGTTTTAGATGCAAAAGATAAATTTCAAACAATTATTAAAGCTTAGGGCATAATATCAACATGAAGATTTTTGATGAGCAGGTCAGTATTTCAGAAAAGATTCGAATAGGAGGAGATCGCATGGTACTTTTTGCCGGACCTTGCGCAGCTGAGAGCGAAGAAATTTGTTTGGGTGTTGGCATAAAAGTAAAGGCCATCTGCGAAAAGCATGGAATCGACTATGTTTTCAAAGCTTCCTTCGATAAAGCCAATCGTACTTCGGCAGCATCTTACCGCGGCCAATCCATGCAGGAAGGACTTGATATTTTGGCGAAGGTGAAATCAACACTGCACGTTCCCATTGTTACGGATGTACATGAATCATATCAATGTGCTGAAGTAGCTGTTGTTGCAGATGTATTGCAAATACCTGCTTTTCTTTGCAGACAAACTGATTTGTTGCTGGCTGCAGCAGCCACAGGCAAGGCTGTGAAAATAAAGAAAGGTCAGTTCATGGCTCCGGCCGATATGCAGTATGCAGTAGAGAAGGTAAGAAATGCAGGAAATAAAAATGTTTTTCTTACCGAGCGTGGCACCAGTTTCGGTTACAATAATCTAGTGGTTGATATGCGTGGCATTGCCACCATGCGTCAATATGCTCCGGTTGTTTTTGATGTTACTCATTCGGTACAACAGCCCGGTGGATTGGGCGGAAAGAGTGGAGGTCAGCGCGAATTTGCGCCCTTTCTTGCAAGGGCAGCTGCTGCCACCGGTGTAGATGGTTTCTTTATTGAGACACATCCTGAGCCAGCAAAAGCCTTAAGTGACGGACCCAATATGATTCCATTGCATGAAATGGAAGACTTTATCCTGATGCTTAAAAAATTCTGGGACCTGCATCGCAGCCTATAATCTTCTCTAGAATTAATTTTCAGAAAGCTTTCTGATTATATTTGTCGCTAAAATCTACCATTTTAGTGGACTTTCAACAGATATTAGTCTTAGCAACGGTCATATTCCTTGTATTTGCTTTATACAGGGAGTTGTTCAACCCGGCACTTACCTTTTTCATATGTGTGGGTGTATTAATTTTTGGCGGAGTACTTACACCTGTTGATTTGCTAAAGGGCTTGAGCAATGTGCAAATCATTATCATCTTTTTATTGATTTTGGTAACCGCAGGAGTGAGGGCAATTTATGGTAGTGGCTTTTTTCTTAAACTATTTAATCTTAAACTTTCACCCAAAGCATTTTTATTGCGCATGATGATGAGTAGTTCTCTCATCTCCGGCTTCTTAAATAATACACCCATCGTTGCTTTCTTGATTCCTTATGTGAAAGACTGGGCAGATAAAACAGGGCATTCAGCTTCTAAATTTTTAATACCACTTTCTTATGCTACGATTTTAGGTGGCATGATTACCGTTGTGGGCACTTCAACCAACCTTGTTTTAAACGGATTAATCAGTGAATATAATTTGCCCTTATTGCAATTCACCGATTTTCTTTATTTGGGATTAATCGTAACACTGCTTGGCTGGATATATCTTTATTTTATTGGATATCGTTTACTGCCATCACGCACCGGAAAGTTGGAAGAGTTAAAACACAGCCTGAAAGAATACATTGTTGAAACAGAAATATTCAAAGGCTCAATGCTTTCAGGCAAAACAGTTAAAGAGGCAGGATTGCGAAACCTTAAGGATTTGTTCCTGGTAGAAGTACTACGTGAAAATAAAATCGTATCTCCTGTAGCTCCTGATTTCGTTTTGGAAGAAAACGATTTACTTTTCTTCTCCGGCAATACCAATTCAATTTTTGATTTGATAAAAGAAGAAAATGGTATTCGCTTACCCAAGCAGGATAAGCTGAAAGGAGAAGGTCACTTTAATTTTATAGAAGCGGTAATACCAGCCAACTCTGGTTTGATAGGGGTTAAAATTAAAGAGTCAGATTTCAGAAATCGATTCAATGCCTCTATTGTTGCTGTGCATCGCGCTGGTAAACGTGTGGCAGGAAAAGTAGGAGAAACAACTT
>CAZVFM010000347.1:0-2672 GCA_964626095.1 uncultured Roseivirgaceae bacterium
TTTTTAACTCTACTCTTCTATTCATTGCACGATTTTCGTCACTATCATTCGGAACTTTTGGTTGTGCTTTGCCATAACCTCTAAAAGTAAATCGCTCTGCTGGTACATTTTGGTCCACCAGGTAATTCAATACACTTTCCGCTCTTTTGTTTGATAACGCATTGTTATAGGAATCAGAGCCAACATCATCCGTATGTGCGGATATCTCCACTTTTAGTCCCGGATTTTCAAGCATAAGTTTGATTACCCTGAGTAGTTCGGCAAAAGATCCTTCTGATAATTGGGCCGAGTTCGACTCGAATGTAATATCACGCAATGTAAGCTTTGAATCGAGTTCCAGTTTTTGCAGTTTAAGTTCTACCTCAGCAGCTGCCTGCCCTTCAGTTACATTAATTGTTGTTGAATTAAATGCGTAGCCTTGATCGCTGGTTGCTTCAAGTTCGTAGCGGTCGCCCACTCGAAGTTGCACCATCTCATTTCCATTTACCTCGATGATTTCATCACGATATTTGTTACGCAAAATTACTTTTGACTTCACTTTGCTGTTGTTCATCAAATCGGCCACATTAACCATTACACCCATTTTTTCCGGTTGCATTTCTACTTCCTTTTCGAAGTTTCTGTAAATCACCAGGCCTGAGACATCAAGTGTAAAAATTTCACTTTTAAAATTCTCAGAGCTTACCATTATTTCATAAAGCTGTCCTATTGGCAATGAAAGCTTTGCTAATCCTGAGCGAGGGTTATTTTTAGTCTCTTCTATAAACTGGCTTTGCCCTACTATTTTAACTTTAATATCGGCAGGAATGGCCTCAAAAAGTTCTACATCATTAACAGCTATTGTGAGGTCAATGGTCTTAAAAAGTTTAACATCTTTCTCTACTTCTTTGTATTCTTTAGTATTACGCAAATCAAATACTTCGGAATAGCTGGAGTACCCCTCGCGTTTAATCTCCATATTAAAGCTTCTGCCTACAGGTAATACAATAGTATATCTTCCATCAAAAGGATTATTATCCAATTTCATAATAAGTTCTGAAGTGAAAGCATCCCTAACCCAAATCTCTGCTGCAATTCCTTCATTCGAATCCTGATCGGTTATGTGGCCTTGAATAATGTTGTTCACAAACTGTCGGAGGTTAGGAGGTATTACTACGCTGTAAATCGATTGGTTATTGAATGTATAGTACATAAGATCACCACGCGCATCAATACTCGGCAACTGATCGCTCAATGGAGTATTTACAAATTCAAGAGGCCTTGGAAACGACCATTCTCCCAATACACTTTTTGTAGATTGGTACATGTCATAATCGCCTACCCCCCCCGGTCTGTTGGACGAAAATATCAATGTTTTTCCATCGGCCATGATGCGCGGAGCTTTCTCACATTCCTGGTTAATTGGAAAAGGAAGTTTTCTGGGGAATGTCCAATTTCCATTTTCATCTTTTTCAGATATAAAGATGCTTGTACAAAATCCTCCTTGCCTTCGCAAATCTCTGTCTTGAGGACCTTGCTCATTGGTTCTCACAAAATACAAGGTTTTGCCATCAGCCGAAATAGACGGAAAGCCTTCATACCCTGAAGTATTGATCACTTCACCAATGCTTATAGGAGGAGCCCATGTATTATTTTCTCTTACTGAATAATAAATATCTTCAGCCTCCCCAATGGTAAAAGAGGCAAAAAAGTAAAGTGTATTGCCATCAAAACTCAGGCTGGGGCCCGCAACAAAGCTGGTACTGTCTTTGAAATTATTAATGTTATCTAAAGCTATTGGTGTAGACCAAAGCCCCTCGCGTAAAAGTCTCGATTCATAAAGTTTATATGTACCCCAAGGTGTACTGCCTTGAAATATCATGGTGCGCCCATCTGCACTGATAGTAGGTGAATAGGAAATGGCCTCTCCGTCAGTTAAACCTGCTATCAATCGCTTGGTATTGCTGTAATAGGCAACGGTATCTTCACGGGTAGACAATTGCTGTGCGTATGAAGAAGCCGTTAAAAAAATTAAGTGCCCAAGAATTAAATACCTTAACATCGCTGTAATTTACTTACCAAGCATTACAAATGCACCCCAAAAATAAGGTTCAGGATGAATTTCCTTTAATTCTTGCTGAGCTTGCTGAAATGCCAATAATTTTTCGGTGCCTGAAACCCACCTTTCATAAAAGTTATTCATTAGGAGTTGTGTGGTTTCATCGTCTACCTTCCACAAACTCATCACTATACTTTTTGCGCCAGCAACTATAAATGCTCTTTGTAAACCATATACACCCTCTCCGTTTCTCACCTCGCCCAACCCTGTTTCACAAGCCGATAACACAATCAACTCGGTTTCATCCAAATCAAGATTCATGGCCTCATAAGCAGTTAATACACCGTCATCGGCTCCTGCTTCAATTTGCTGACTTAACGCACTTGCTGATCCGGCAAAGAGCAACCCTGATCTGAATAAAGGATTGGATTGTTCATTTTGAAGATGAATACCAAAATTACCTTCAGATTGCACATCAATGTCGGGCATAAAAAACCCATGGGTAGCTATATGAAGCAGTCGTGTATTCTGTACTTTCTTAATATTTGCTACAGATGCCTCTCTTCTTACAAAAAGATTTGTTTGCCATGCCTGTGACAACACGATCTGCGTCAACCCGAACCACCTCTACGCG
>CAZVFM010000348.1:0-228 GCA_964626095.1 uncultured Roseivirgaceae bacterium
AAAATAAGATTCAAACCGGCTACACTTTTAAAAATTTCACAGGCATCACCTGTATCAGTTGATTTAAATGCCAACATCAGCTACCTCGATAATTACAGCTTTGGACTTTTCACAAGAAATTTCAATACCTATGGTGTGCTGCTCAATATGGCCTTTAGTAATTTTCGTTTTGGTTATGCTTTCGAATTACCTACCAATCAGTCAGTAGGGCTCAACTTCACTTCACAT
>CAZVFM010000348.1:238-2666 GCA_964626095.1 uncultured Roseivirgaceae bacterium
GCTTGGCTTGAAAGTTAAAATGCTTAACTTTCATGATCCCGGATTGATCAGAAGTTACTGATTGTACATTTATCAAGCTTCTGCATCAATTCTAATCAATAACTTATAGTTATTGTATAATTATTTACAATCTTTACAGGTTCCAAAATCAATATATATGAAAAATATTTTAAACCTTCTGCTTATTCTTTGTCTTGTCATTATCAATGCCTGCACTGGTAATGATCAATTAAAGAATGTCGATAGAACTCCAGCGCCAATAGCCGCGAAACAGCCATTCGAAATTGTTTCAAAACAAGGTGATGTACGCACCGATAATTATTATTGGATGAAACTTAGTGATGATCAAAAAAGTGCAAAAGTTAAAGATGAGCAAACCACACAAGTTATTGATTACCTGGAAGCAGAAAATGAATACCTGAATTCCAGGTTAAAGCATACGGAAGAATTTCAGGAGAAGCTTTATAACGAAATTATCGGGCGAATTAAACAAACTGATGAATCGGTGCCTTATAAAAATAATGGCTACTGGTATTATACACGTTATGAAGAGGGTCAGGAGTATCCCATTTATTGCAGAAAGAAAGACACACTTAATGCCCCCGAAGAAATTCTGCTGAATGTAAATGAAATGGCTGTGGGTAAAAGTTATTATTCCATAACAGGATTAAGGGTGAGTGAAGACAATAATTTGTTGGCATATGCAGAAGATTCAGTTAGTCGTAGAAGATATACCATTTATGTTAAAGATCTAACTACAGGTAAATTGGTTGAAGAGCCCATCCCCAATACTGAAGGCTATGTTACCTGGGCAAATGATAACAAAACATATTTCTACACAAAGAAAGATTCTGTTACTCTTCGTTCACGCTGGATTGTAAAACATAAATTGGGAAGCGACAGCAAAAATGATCAGCAAGTTTTTGAAGAGAAAGATGATACTTTCTATACCGGTATTTACAAAACAAAATCTAAGAAGTATCTGGTTATTTGGTCAGGTAGTACACTTACAAATGATTACTATATTCTGAACGCAAATACCCCGGACGCAAATTTCAAACAATTCAGTCCGAGAGAAAGAGGACTTGAATATTCCATCGATCACTTCGGAGATAAGTTTTATGTGGTAACCAATATGGATGCCTTGAATTTCAAGTTGATGGAAACTCCTGAAAATAAAACATCCAAAGAAAACTGGAAAGATAAAATTCCTCACCGCAAAGATACCTTATTGCAAGACATTGATATTTTCAAAGATTACCTTGTGTTAACTGAAAAAGCAAATGCCAATTCACTTATGCGTATCATCAACCAAAAAACAGGCGAACAACATTATCTTGATTTTGGAGAACCTGCCTACACGGTATTTCCATCCACCAACCTTGATTTTGATACAGACTTGTTGCGGTATGGCTACACCTCACTTACAATACTAAATTCTACCTACGATTATAATATGAAAACCCGCGAACGAACTTTGCTCAAGCAGCAAGAAGTTGTGGGTGGATATAACCCTGAAGATTATGTAACAGAAAGATTATGGGCTACTGCAAAAGACGGCACCCAAATACCTATGTCGATAGTTTATAAAAAAGGTATCGAAAGAAATGGGACCAATCCAACCATGATTTATGGTTATGGTTCTTATGGTGCCAGTATGAGCCCTTTCTTTTCTTCAACCCGATTAAGTTTACTTGAGAGGGGATTTGTGTACGCGATTGCACATATTCGTGGCGGACAAGAAATGGGCAGACAATGGTATGAGGATGGCAAGATGTTTAAAAAGAAAAACACCTTTACTGATTTTATCGATTGCAGCGAGCATCTTATCAAAGAAAGATTTACCTCACCTGAAAATCTTTTTGCATCTGGAGGAAGTGCCGGTGGTTTATTGATGGGCGCAGTTGTAAACATGCGACCAGATTTATACAAAGGTGTAATTGCAGCAGTTCCTTTTGTAGATGTAGTTACTACCATGCTGGATGAAAGCATTCCGCTAACTACTGGTGAGTATGATGAATGGGGGAATCCCAACAACCTGGAATCTTATATGTATATGCTAGACTACTCACCGTACGATCAGGTAAAAGCACAAGTCTATCCCAATATGCTGGTTACAACCGGTTTTCATGATTCACAAGTGCAATATTGGGAACCTGCCAAATGGGTTGCTAAACTTAGAGATATGAAGACTGATAACAACACCATATTGCTAAGAACCAATATGGAGACCGGACATGGTGGTACAACCGGCCGATTTAGGGTGTATCGGGAAACCGCCCAGGAGTATGCATTTATTTTAGATTTGGCTGGAATTAAAGAATAAACAAATTCAGATTCCTAAATAGAAATCGCTCTGCAAGATGCGGAGCAATTTTTTTATTTTATCAATTGCTGTTCCCTGGCAATCTTCAGCAACATCTGCACA
>CAZVFM010000349.1:0-2658 GCA_964626095.1 uncultured Roseivirgaceae bacterium
TAACGGTCAAGTATAAGAGCAGTAGCGGATTTCAAGGCACTTACATTTCGGAAAGTAAGATACTTAAATTAAAACAATAGCGGTTCGAGTTTGCACTCAAACCGCTATTGCTCTTATACAATGTTGTATGCCGTTTTCCAATCAGATTAGAATGAATAATTCAAGTTCAAAAAAAAGTTCCGCCCTGGCGCAAATATTGGCGCATTGGTACCCCTAACTGAGCGGTTAAGGTGTTCAAAGTAGTTCTCGTCCAATAGGTTATTTACTCCGGCATTTACGGATAAACCAGACGTGATTTGGTATCCAATTTTTACATCCAGTAAGCTAAATGAAGGCGTTACCGTTTCACCAAATTCAGCAGAAGCTCTTGACTGTTCTGCTACGTAACGGAAAACAACTTCCGGTCTTAGTCGATCTTTGAGATAGCTGCCGTAAATAGCATAGCGGACATCCAATGGAGCAATCTCGGGTAATGGTTCATCTCTTTCTAAATCCTGCCCATAAGTATAGGCAATGCCCATACGATGAGATAAACTTGCAAACAAAACCTGATCCCAGCTTACTTCAAACCCAGCCTTAAACGCCTCATCAATATTTATAAATTGTCGAACACCCGGACTCATAGGCAATCTTGGTGTTAAGGTAGTATCAATTACTGATGAGATGTAATCCGGCAAGTAAGCAGCAAATACATCTACATTAATGATTGACTTTTCAGCAAGATGCCATTTAAAGGTCAAATCAGCCTGATAGTTCACTTCTGGAGCTAATTGTGGATTTCCTAACATTTCAAAAGGATCCTGACCTACTGGGAAATAGTTGATAAACCGCTCGGTCAAACTTCCGCTTCGTTGAGCCCTTGCAAGCCATAAGCCAGTTTGAAATTTATTTCCAAAGTCTTTTAATATTCCCAGGCTCAAACTTGGATTAATCTGAGTAATCTGCGTTTCCGGGTTGACCTGAGTAAACTCCTGAGTGGGGTCATTCACGTCAGCAGTATTGAGTTCCAACCTGCCCGAAGCGATGTAGTCAAAGATTTTACCATTGATTTGATATTCAGCAAAAAGGCCGGTTTTGCTAATACGGCCATCTTGCCAGGCATTGTCTTCCACAATATTTCCAGCCATAGGTCCCATAAGAAATTCCCGCACTCTTGTTCCTTCAGCACCCTCTACTCTTAAGTCTGCGCCAGCATACACTTTACCGTTTGATAGCCTCCAAACACCTTCCGTACGACCGCCATAATTGTAGGTTGTGGCAAAAGTTTCGGTATTTAGCGTTCGTGGGTCTAACGGTTTGAGTAGGTTGTTCATCAAGTGATCTACAAACGAGCCAAAGACAGTGGTATTCCAGCTTTGTAGTTTTTTACCTTCAAATTGAATATCGTGTCTGGCATTAAACATCCAAGTATCATCTTCTCTCAAATCCATAGGAAGAGCAGGAAAGTCTGCATCTCGCGCCCTATTATATATAGCTGATAGTCGCAATTGTTGATTGGAAGCCAATTTGATACCGATATTCGTTCCAAAACTTCCCCTACTGAAGTCTGCTTGAACCGTTTCGTTATTTCCTGCGGTGTAATCATCGCCTTGAGACCAAGAGGCAAAAAAGCTTACATCATATCTTTCACCACTTAGCCCGATCTGACTCTCTCCCCTCAGAAGATTGCCATTGCTCTCATAGCCACTGGATAAGCGGCCATAAAAGTCCGGTTCACTACTGAATCTCAATTTTACGGGGATAAAATTGATGGTAGCACCAAAACCGGTTCCAAATCGCAGGGCGTGCGGACCTTTTAATATCTCAATGCGGTCCATCATATTAGGCGCCATCTGGCTTGTAGGCGGATCCATCCTATTTGGGCAAGCAGCCGTAGCACTTTGCGCCCCATTCATAACCACATTGAGCTGATCATACTTAAATCCTCTGAAAACAGGGTCAAAGCCATAGTTACCGCCTTTGCGAATACTATTAAACGCAGGAGTTTGATTGAGTATGTTGGCAGCATCATGCTCTAAGCGGTCTTGATACTCAATCTTGATTTCTCCTTCTGGTTGAGCACTTTGCAGTTTGACGGCAATGATGGTAACTGGATAAAGATTTACGGTGACTTCCTTCCGGTAAAGTACTTTAGCGTTAATGGCCATTCGGAGTGCTTCTTCATCCAATGACCAAGCCCCATAATTTACATGAGATAGCCTTAGGGTTGATCCTTGGACATATGAAAAACGAATTGCACCATTCTCATCGGATATACCGCTTTGTTCATCGTATTCGAATGTAGCACCTACGATAGGTAGGTTGTTTTCTGCATCCAGTAATCTGATTTCTTTTTGCTCAGATTGGGCAAATAATGTTGATGAAAGCACACAAAGAGCCATCAGCAAGAAAGTTTTAAAACTCATTCTTAATTTGATTTAAAATTGATAAATAAAATTTATGCTATTTTATAGCATGAAAAGCAAAGTCTACTCTGTTCAGCAGCTTGCCTAAAAAATGATTGGTGCTCGACCAATCAGATCAACTAAATCAAATTGAACTTTGGTGGGCGGAAAATATCAGCGATGAAAGAAGATGTGTAAAATTCATCAACGCAAGCAGGATTTAATTTGCTTACAAAGCAATCTGTATAGTGAGGGTATTCAAAAGAACTTGTGG
>CAZVFM010000350.1:0-2648 GCA_964626095.1 uncultured Roseivirgaceae bacterium
AATAGTTTATTCTTGTATCTCTTCTTTTTGCTTTTATCATTGGGATTTGTGGGAATAGGTCGCTTGCTTAGTAGAAAACAAACTACATGACTTTTATTACTTCACCGGATGAACTCCCTGAATTGACTAATTCAAAAGCGGAGGAGAACAAAGTCTTTCGTAAATTTTTAAAGACCATTCCATCTGCTGATGTTGATAAACTGGTTCATCACATTGCTGCAGAAGTAACGCAACAAATCGATTGCACCCAATGTGCAAACTGTTGTAAAAGTGTGGAGCCCGGTTTGCATGATAATGAAATTGAGACCTTGGCTAAACACAGCAAAATGAACTTAAGTGATTTTTCGAATCAGCATGTTGCGCAAGAGCCGGGTGCAGCAATTAAATATTTAAAGCACAAGCCATGTATTTTTTTAGCAGAAAATAAGTGTAGCATTTACGAAGATCGTCCCTCTGCTTGTGCCGACTATCCGCACCTTCATCAGGCCAGATTCAAATTCCGCTTTAAGAGTATCATGTTCAATTACCGCATTTGTCCGATTGTATTTAATACTGTTGAAATGCTCAAATACAAATTGGACTTTAGTCAGGAATAATTTAAGATGTTAGAGTTAGATATTTTTGATTTTAAAAGACTTACAAATCTTAAATCTGCAATCCCAAATCTAAAATATTAAGTTAATTTGTCTTGAAACACAAAATCACTAATCGCCTTGCGTTTACGCTCGGTCAGTTCGCGGGTTTTGAAAGGTTCGGGTAAAGTATCAGCTTCATCCAAAAATCCGAAAGCAATAAATACTACGGGCTCTACATCATCAGGCAGATTAAACACTGCTTTTGTTTTTTCATGATCGAAGCCACCCATTTGATGCGCGTAAATGTTCATTTCGGTTGCCTGCAATACCAGGTTAGTATTGGCTGCACCTGTATCATAAAAGGCATGCCGGTTTGTATTGCCGTTTCTTTCAAAAATTGTTTTGGCGAGACTGAGTACCAATAATGAAGCATTCTTCGCCCAGGACTGATTACCTGAAGAAAGGCAGTCGAGCATTTTTTGGAATGTACTTTCGTCTTTTCGGGAAGCGTAGATATAAAGCCAGGGCTGTTCATTCATGCTGCTGGCCGCCCATGATGCAGCCTCAAATAAGGTATTGATTTCTTCCTGCTTAATTTGCCTGTTACTGAAAGCACGCGCACTCCAACGCTTGCGTATGCTTTCAACAACAGGAAATTGTGTTTTCGCTTCTTTGATTTGTTTACTGGCTAATGCTTCCATATTTAATTATTTAAAACTGCATTGGTACTTCTAATAACAGCAGTTCTGCTTCCATGTTTATTTTGATATCGAGTTTATCTGTTTCCCAAATGCCTAGTGCATCTCGTTTCGATAATTTATTTCCATTTATTTCGACTTCACCTTCAAGCAGAAAAGCATATACGCCAGAATTTTTACCTTTCAAATCATATTGGGTGTTTTGTCCCGCTTCAAAATTACCGATGTGAAACCAGGCATCCTGGTAAATCCACATGCTGCCATCACCATTGCCGGGGTAGGGAGAAACAATGGGCTGGAATTTGTTTTTCCTTTCTTCCGGATTAAAAGTTTTCTGATCGTAACGTGGTTCCACATTCTTTTTGTTGGGGAAGACCCAAATCTGCAAAAGCTTTACATCCTGATCACTATTTCTGTTGTACTCGCTGTGCTGCACACCAGTACCGGCACTCATCAGTTGCACATCATTTTTGCTGATGATACCGGTATTGCCCATGCTGTCTTTATGTTCCAGCTGACCTTCCAATGGAATGGTGATAATTTCCATATTGTCGTGCGGGTGTTTGCCAAAACCCATTCCAGCTGCTACATAGTCATCATTTAATACCCTTAGTGCTCCAAAATGAATTCTCTCCGGATCATAATAACCCGCAAAACTAAAACTGTGTTTGGCTTTCAACCAGCCGTGGTCGGCTGCGCCACGGGAATCTGCTTTGTGAATAACTGATTTCATTGTTTTTTTAATTATTTAGATTGTTAATAGTTGTTTATGCAACTAATTAACAGACATCTATGCAATAAGGTTCTCAATAATTTTATTTAGGGTACTTTTTATTGTACCCAAGTCTTTTTTACTGATGCCTGCAGTGGCTTCCTCTATAGTTTTATTAGCCATTTTAACCAGGTCTTTTTGCAAACACTTTCCATCTTTGGTTAAATGTATGCGTTTCATCCTGCGGTCGGAGGGGTCAGGTAACCGCTGCACTAATCCGTATTTCTCCAGATTATCCACTAATCTTGTCATGCTGGGCATGTCTTTATTAGTTGATGTGGCCAGGTCTTGCTGGCATTGTGCATCTTTCTGCATGAGTTGCATCAGCACCGCCCATTGTTCAGGTGTTATCTCCAAACCGACATCGCGGAAATTGCGCAAAAGTCGCAGGTTAAACTCCCTGCTGGCTTTTACCAGCATATCGCCAAGGGTATCGCAGGTTATTTTATTTTTTTTTGGCATTTGCTTGTTTATGCAAGTATAAGAACAGCAAACTTTTGCTAAAGTTCAAGTAAAAAATAATTAACATGAAGTTATTGACTCTTAGGGGAATTATTCCACATACAAAGTTTAAACTTAGTATTTTGCAATCGATTATACTTT
>CAZVFM010000351.1:0-2638 GCA_964626095.1 uncultured Roseivirgaceae bacterium
TTTTATGAATCCGAGCAAAAAACTGCCAAGCTTGTAAATACAGCAACTGTCATTGCCATTATTATTTCTTGTTTAGGACTTTTCGGATTGGCTTCCTTTACTACTGTACAACGCACGAAAGAAATTGGTGTGCGCAAAGTGCTTGGAGCAACCATAAGTAATATAGTGATGTTGATTTCCAAGGATTTCATTAAGCTGGTATTGATTGCCTTCTTTATTGCTGCTCCGATAGGTTATTGGTTTGCGCAGCAGTGGATCAATGATTTTGCTTATCAAATGGAAATTAATATCTGGATTTTTGTACTTACAGGTTTGGCCTCTCTGCTGATTGCATTTATGACCCTGAGTTATCAGGCCTTGAAAGCGGCTTTGGCTGATCCGGTGAATTCGTTGAGGTATGAATAGACAAAACATTTTCTATTAAACTATAATAGTGTTTTAATTTTTTTAAAATTATTCAACTCATCACCATGATAAAGCATTACCTGACCATCGCATTCAGAAATCTCTACCGGAATAAAATTCACTCTATCATCAACATACTGGGCTTAAGTCTGGGCATTGCCTGTTGCGTGCTCATTGCGCTCTTTGTCAATGATGAGTGGACTTTCGATAAATTTCACACGAAGGCCGATCGCATTTACCGGGTATGGTTACAGGAATATTATGGTCCCGATGAACAATTCTTCAGTACGGTTACGCCATTCCCTATGGGGCCTGTGTTGAAAGAAAACTTTGCCGAGTTTGAACATGAAGTTCGCTTCAATGGATTTTCAACGCAGATCAGGGTAGGAGAAGATAATTATACTCAGCGTGTAGATATGGCTGGAGAAAATTTCTTCAAGCTTTTTGATTTTAATTTCATTGCAGGTGATCCTAAGCAAATATTAAAAAGACAGGATGATGCATTGATCACCAAAAACATGGCCGAGCGATTTTTTGGTGAAGCTGATCCTATTGGAAAAGTTATATCCATTCAAATCAGAGATGAGTTTCGCGATTATACTGTGAGGGCAGTAACAGAAAACATTCCAGGAAATTCTTCTATACAGTTTAATATATTGTTATCAGATTTAAACTACCCCCTGATCTATCCTGAGCGTATGCTTACTTCTGCCTGGTTCAATATCAATCCGGAAACCTATGTATTGCTAAGAGCTGATGCAGATGTAAATGAAGTGCAAGCCAAATTTCCCGCGCTCTTTAAACAAATACTGGGTGAGGATTTTGAGGGTGAGTATAAGGTAGGCTTGCAAGCGCTAACAGATATACATCTCAACACAGATTTTCCTGAAGGCATTGCCCCGGTAAGTAACCCCAGGTATGCAAAGGTTTTGGCTTCTATTGCCTTGCTTATACTTTTAGTTGCCTGCATCAATTTTGTTACACTGGCTGTAGGCCGATCATTAAAACGCGCCAGGGAAGTAGGCATAAGAAAAGTATCCGGTGCTCTTCGCTTTCAGTTGATCAGTCAGTTTATTGGCGAGGCATTGCTTATTACTTTGATTTCATTGGTCATTGGAATCGCGCTGGCTTTACTTGGGCTCCCGCTCTTCAACGAACTTGCGGCCAAAAACCTGGTGATATCCTTCAATACTTTTACACTAAGTCTTTTTGCTGTTTTGTTTCTTATCATCGGAATAATTGCCGGTAGTTATCCTGCGCTTGTATTATCAGGATTTAAACCGGTAAAAATTCTAAAAGGCGATATCAGTAAGGGAAGCAGCAAGCAAAGTATCAGAAAGGTTTTGGTTGGGGTACAGTTGGTGCTTTCCATATTTTTAATTTCCAGCACCCTGGTGATGCAAAAGCAATTGGAATTTTTACGAAGCAAAGACCTGGGCTATAATAAAGAACAAATGATTGTAGTACAGTTAAACGTTCCGCCCGGAAATATGACAGAACGTGTGAATGCCGGTTTTGAAAAGGCTGAGCTATTTAAATCGGCCTTGATGCAGCAAAATGAAATACTGGCTGTGGGGGCATCTTCGCATACATTTGGTGTAGGAGGCTGGACAAATGTTGGCTATACAGATGAGGCGGGTGCCTACCGTACTTTTAACTTAAATTCGGTGGATGCAGATTACATTCCCACCTTACAAATGGAAATCGTGGAAGGCAGAAATTTTGAAAGTGAAAATCTGGCTGATAGAAGAAGATCCATTATTGTGAATGAGGCTTTTGTGCGTGAGTATGGATGGGAGCAAGCCATTGGTAAGCGGATACCAGGACCAAATTTTGAAGAGCATGAAATTATAGGTGTGGTAAAAGATTTTAATTACGCTTCCTTGTATACCCGTGTTGAACCATTGGCTATGTCCATGAACCCTTCAATTATTTTGGCAGGTATTGAAAATATCAATGTAAGCACTACACCCGTTCCCAAATTAATGATACGGGTAGCTGCAGGACAAATAGCAAGTGCAGTGGAAAGCATCAGCGAAGTTTGGAACAAAATTACGCCCGATCAGGAATTTGATTTTTCTTTTGTTGATGAGGCTTTGGCTGCGCAATACGTACAAGATCAAAACCTGGGTAAGATTATGCGTATCGCCACATTGCTCGCCATACTTATCGGCTCGCTCGGACTTTATGCACTAGCTTCTCTTGCAGTGCAGGCCCGCATTAAAGAAATCAG
>CAZVFM010000352.1:0-2284 GCA_964626095.1 uncultured Roseivirgaceae bacterium
ATTGAAAGAGTTTGCAAGAGAAACCTTGAACCGTCAATTGAAGGCAGGAATTTCTGATGACCAACTGGCATCTTTGGTTATTTCACTTCGCGAAGAAGATAAATTGGCCATCATAAATGAAGATGAGCAACCCAACAAAGAACCTCAAATCATTTGCTCTATGGGGCTGAAAAATGTCTGAATTCTGATTGTATAGATTAGATGATGAAAGGATTATGAAATATGAAGTTTTGACACATAAAATTTTCGGTTGTGCAATGAAAGTTCATTCTACCCTTGGTAATGGATTTCAGGAGGTTATTTATCAACGGGCTCTCGCAATTGAAATGAGCAAACATGAGTTGAACTTTCAAAGAGAAATGGAAATGACAATCTATTATGAGAGTGAAGATATTGGCACAAGAAGAGTTGACTTCTTTGTGGAGGATAAAATAATGGTTGAATTGAAAGCCCTGATTAAGTTGGAAGAAGTACATCTCGCTCAGGCTATTAATTATTTTCAGGCTTTTAACCTACCAATTGGATTACTGATAAACTTTGGAGCAAAAAGTTTAGAGTTTAAAAGAGTTTACAATGTCAATCATCCTGAAAACAAAGAGTACATAAAAAACAATCCTTCAATCCAGTAATCAAGTAAATCCTAATTCAGACAATGAGCTTAACAAAAAACGAATTCTCCACCTACATCAAGCAGTTCAACTTCCGTGAACTGTTTAACGATATGGGCTGGAACAACGATAGAACCACTCAACCCATTGTAGTGGATAATGAAACTTATACTTTACAAGCAGTAGCTGAAAAAAGCGGTTTTAAAATTTTAATCCTGCAATCCGGTAATCCTACAAATCCTAATTCAGACAATATTCCTGACTACAACACCCGAAAAAAGATTGAAACCAAAGTAACCAAACTGTTTCAGGAGCATCTAATCATCTTTTTTGATAGCAAAAAAACCGAGCAAATTTGGCAATTGGTGGTCAGGCAATCTGGCAAGCCAACCAAAGTAACTGAAACCCGTTGGCACATCAACCAGGATCCTGAACTGCTTTACCAACGTGCCGCAGGTATTTTCTTTGAACTGGACGAAGAAGACAAAATTACAATTGTAGATGTAAAAAACCGGGTTGGCGAAAACTTCCATCAGAACAACGAAAAAGTTACCAGGCAGTTTTACGACAAATTCAAAAAAGAGCACAGTTCGTTCCTGCAATTCATCAAGGGCATTTCCGACAAAGCCAATCAGGATTGGTATGCATCGCTGATGCTCAACCGCCTGATGTTTTGTTACTTCATTCAGAAAAAGGGATTTTTAGACAACAACAAAAACTATTTGCGTGATAAACTCAAAGCTTGCAAAGCCAAAAAGGGCAAAGTAAAATTCTACTCGTTTTACCGTGATTTTTTGCTGGTGCTGTTTCACAAAGGATTGAACGAGCCGGTACAAAACCAGGATGTTAAAGTTGAAATTGGCAAAATTCCCTATTTAAATGGCGGTTTATTTGACGAGCACGAACTGGAAAAAACACATACCAGCATTGACATTGACGACATAGCATTTGAACGCCTGTTTGATTTCTTTGATCAATACGAATGGCATTTAGATACGCGAATTACCGCCACAGGTAAAGATATCAACCCCGATGTGATAGGATATATTTTTGAAAAGTATATCAACGACCGGGCAAATATGGGTGCTTACTACACCAAAGAAGACATCACCGACTACATCAGTAAAAATTGCATTTTGCCTTATTTGTTTGATGAAACCAAACGCAATTACGCTAAAGCATTTAACGCCGATGGCGAATTGTGGACGATGGTAAAACAAAGTGGCGATCACTACATTTATGATGCAGTAAAAAAAGGAGTGGAATTGCCACTGCCCGAGGAAATAAACCTGGGTTTGGATACCACTAAACCAAGTTTGCTTGAACGAAGAAAAGAATGGAATAAACCGGCGCCTCCTGAATATGCACTGCCAACTGAAATTTGGCGTGAAGTGGTGGACCGCAGAAAGCGCTACAACGAAATAACAAGCAAAATTGCCAAAGGTGAAATAACTGCCATCAACGATTTTATTACCTACAACCTGAACATAAGGCAGTTTGCACAAGATGCCGTAGAAAACACCAACGACCCCGAACTGCTCAAACACTTTTACAAAGCGCTCAACAGCGTAACTATTATTGACCCAACTTGCGGCTCAGGGTCTCTGCTGCTTAAAGTCGCTGATGAGTCTGAATCAGGTTTGTCTATCTATGGACAAGAAAACGATACTGCGACC
>CAZVFM010000352.1:2294-2619 GCA_964626095.1 uncultured Roseivirgaceae bacterium
TATGAATATTTTGGAACCTCTGTATGAGAGCTGCCTGATGCGGATGCGTGGGTTTGTGGAAGACGAGGACAGAGAGAATGCTACGAATAAGAAGAACTTCGGTCATAAGTACAAATATTTCAGGCAAGTGCTGGAAGAAACCCAAAACGAACAGCATCCAAACCTGCAATACTTCATTTACAAAAGCATCATACTTCGCAATTTGTATGGTGTAGATATAATGAAAGAAGCGGTGGAGATTGCCAAGCTGCGTTTGTTCCTTAAATTGGTTGCTACTGTAGAGGCTGATTACCGCAACCCCAATTTGGGCTTAGAACCTTTGCCT
>CAZVFM010000353.1:0-2608 GCA_964626095.1 uncultured Roseivirgaceae bacterium
TATTGAAGGAAGACCTTTGGTAAAATCTCCGGTCCTGGGGTAAAAGATGGAAGAGACCCACCGCATTGAATTCCATGTTGTTGGAAAAAAATGAAAGGTTTCTTTCCCTGCGGTCGCTGTCTGCTTTTTCGTCAGTGCCCTGCAAGCGGAACCAGGTAAGTTCTGCCCGTACACTCATGCGGTTGCCGATAAAAGCGGGAAGCGGAAAAAGCTGCAGGCCTACATTGAAGCTGGGTTTGGCATCAATATAGTCTCCGGGATTGTTAAGTTCACCAAAATAGGTGGAGGTACCTGTACCAAAAGAGACAATGGTATGCCTGTCTCTGCGCACGGTAAAGAAGCTTTGTGATAGGGCTTCAGCGGATGTGCCTAACAAAATAATACCAATTAAAATAGCCTTCCTATTCATGCTAAGGATTTTCAGAACACTAAATTAGTTAATAATAGGTCAAACCGGAAATTTATGACAATCCATTAATCCTGGCAATTTCTTGCAAGTACCAGTAATCTCTTTATAAATGAAGCAAAACTTTGATAGTTCAACAATAGATTTGATCCAACAGTGTTTTTGCAACAAATTTAAAAATTCGTATAAACAAGCATCTTCAGTCCATAATCCTCAAATTTCCTATATTTACCCTTTGATTTGAACCTGATGACGAATTTATCGAGATGCCTGTTGCCTTTTTTCGCAGGCCTGTTGCTGCTGGGGGCCTGTGTGCCGAATAAAAAATACCTGTACCTACAAAAGGATGACCTGCATCAAAAAGATCTAGTAAAGGATTCAGTTTATCGAATGTATAGCCCAATTAATTTCGATTATAGGATACAACCAAACGATGCTTTATTTGTACGTTTTGAAAGTATTACCGATGAACAGTTCGATTTCTTATCTAACCAAGGAGGGGTTGGTGGAGGGGGTGCTGTTGGGCAAGCAATTTTGATCAATAGTGAGTTGGTGGATGAGCAGGGGAATATAAACTTTCCTATTCTTGGTAAAGTAAAAGTATCGGGTTTGACTTTGTTTGAAATTCAGGAGAAGCTTCAAACTATTGCTGAGGGTTATCTTGAAGCCCCTGTTGTTAAAGTCAGACTAGTTAATTTTAGATTTACCGTATTGGGTGAAGTGAATCAGGAGGGAACGGTTACCACACTTAACAATAGAGTTACCTTACCCGAAGCATTGGGATTGTCGGGTGGATTAGGGGAATTAGCCGATCGCTCTAAAATTAAAGTTTTAAGACAGATTGATGGAAGAATAGAAATTGCATATATAAATTTGTTAGATGAGAATTTCATTAACTCGCCCTACTATTTTTTAAATCAGTCAGATATTCTCGTAGTTCCACCCTTAAGGCAACGGCCCTATAGACGTTACTTCGGTCAAAATTTAGGCGTATTTTTGTCTTCGTTAACTCTTATTTTATTCGTAATTAACCAAGCAAGTAATTGAATAATTCTGAACCTCATAAGGATGAATTTGCCGAGCTAGAATCTCGTTCAGATCAAGGTTTTAGTATTGATTATAAACGTGTGTTTTATCGTGCGCTCAGGTATTGGTATCTCGTTTTAATTTCTTTAGCAACCGGTACTATCATAGCTTATCTTACTAACCGGTATGCACCTAGAGTTTACACCGTTAATGCATCGATCATTGTAAAAGAGTCGGAGGAAAGATCGGAAGCTCGGCTGCTTTTTAATAATCCCCTTGCGAATCCTTACCGTAATTTTTACAATGAACCCTACATTATTAAGTCATATCCGCTGATTCAAAAGGTAGTTGAAGACATGAATCTTCATGTGGTGATTGCTAAAGAAGGAAATATTAAGACTACTGAGCAATATAAGAATTTACCTTTTGAGATAAGGGTAATTACACCTTCTAATGAAATTACACCTTGCAATTTTATCTTAGAATTTGTTGATGATACACGGTTTAAGTGTAAGGAAATTGAAACACTGAATGGAGTTGAGCAAGAGTTTAGTATTGGTGATACATTAACTTTTAAAGGAAATCGATTGACTATCGTAGAGAATGACAAACTAAAAGATATCAGTGGAGAAGCTTTCCAGATTATTTTTAGAAGGCCAAACGATTTAGCCGTGACTTACTCGAATAGATTAGTTGTGAGGTGGGAACAATTGGGTGCCTCGTTATTGGTTTTTGAGCTTACCGGGACTGTCCCAAGTAAGGAGATTGATTTTTTGAATTCATTAATTGAGAACTACAGTAATCTCGATCTCAATAAAAAACAACTGGCTGCTGCACGTTCTATTGAATTTATTGACGATCAATTAAGCCTTATACGTGATTCACTCACTATTTTTGAGGGCATGCTACAGCGGTTCAAGCAACAAAACGTAATTACTGATTTGAGTGCAGAAGCGCAACGTATTTATCAGCAAATGGATGTACTACAGCAGCAACGTAGTGCAATATTAGTGGCAGATAATTATTATAAATACTTAGAAAACTATCTCGGAACAGAAAAGGATTTTGATGCAGTAATTTTGCCAAGTAGTTTAGGGATTTCTGATGCCTTGCTAAATAATCTTGTGATGCAGCTAGTGCAGTTACAAACAGAAGTGCGAGGACAGATACAAGGTG
>CAZVFM010000354.1:0-2593 GCA_964626095.1 uncultured Roseivirgaceae bacterium
CGTAATACCATTTGATTAATCATGAACTTACCATTGTATTCACCAATAGCTCCTTCAGCCTTTTCAAAACCGGGGTAGGGCAAATAAGCACTGTTGGTATGCTCCCAACGCGCTCCCCAATTCAAATGTTTAGCAGCCGCTTCCCATTCAAATTCTGTCGGCAGCCGCTGGTTGCTCCATTCGGCAAAAGCAGCAGCTTCGTAAAAACTGATATGGGTTACCGGCTCGTGCGGATTTATTATTTCAAAACCTGATAAAGCATATCGGTGCCATTGGCCATCAACAAAATGCCAGTATAAAGGCGCATGAATGTCATTTTCATTCACCCAGGCCCAGGCATCGCTGTGCCAATACCTTGCATCCTGGTATGCACCAGAATTTATAAACTCAAGATATTCAGCATTGGTCACAAGATTTTTGCTGATTGAAAAATCATTTAAGAGGACTTCATGCCTTTTACATTCATTGTCAAAACAAAATCCAATTCCTTTAAATCCGATTTCATACTTACCACCTTGCATTGCTATATACCCTTTAGCGGATGAATCCGGGTTTGCTTCAATAAAATCATCGCGATAGGCAGGAAACAAAGGGTTATGCCCAAGAATATATTTTATATCAGTAAGCAGCAGTTCCTGGTGTTGCTGCTCGTGGTTTATGCCTAACTCGATGAGCGAAGCAAGATCTTCAGACGTATTTTTTAGTAATTGAACCATGTGATCATCTACATATTGGCGATACGTCATGATCTCATCCACTGTTGGCCTTGACATATTGCCCCTGTGCAGGCGTAATACGCGATCGCCAAGGGCATTGTAGTAACTATTAAATAGAAATGCATAGCGGGGATGAAATCGCTTATACTCTTTCAAATGTTTTGCTAATACAAATTCTTCCCAAAACCAGGTAATGTGTGCCAGGTGCCATTTGGGCGGACTAACATCAACAACAGGTTGAACTACATAATCTTCTTTTTCAAGTGGCGCACAAATTTCTTCTGAGTACTTTCGAACTGATAGAAATCTATCTGTGATTATATGTTCATCAACCTGATTCATTTTATTACTTCAACACCTTTCCAAAAAGCAATTCTGCCTTTTATGGCTTTTGCCAATTCACTTGGATTAGCATAATACCAGACAGCATCACTATTTTCTTTTCCATTTACAATTAATGAAAAATAATTCGCGGTGCCTTTCCAAGGACACACTGTTTCAGTAACGCTGGATTTAAGAAATTCCTTTTTTATACTCGTCTCAGGAAAATAATGATTTCCTTCAATCACAATGGTGTCGTCACTTTCGGCAATGACTACTCCGTTCCAAATAGCTTTCATAATTTGTCTTTACTAATCAACACTTTTACTTATACTTTGTTTCGATTCTTATTTTTCCTTCCAATGTCTTGTGTACGGGGCATTTATCGGCTATCTCGAGCAGGCGCTTTAATTGCTGCTCATCTAAATCCCCATCCAACTCAACTAATCGCTCGAAATGGTCTATGCGCGCACCCGGGTTTTCTACATCATCACAATCGGCACAATGTTTTTTTGAATGATTTACATGTACTTTGATTTGTTCAATCGGCAAATCTTTTCTGTTGGCATACATACGCAAGGTCATGGCTGTACAAGTAGCCAATGATGAAGAAAGTAATTCATACGGGCTTGGACCTAAATCACTGCCGCCAACATCTTCGGGCTCATCGGCCGTAAGAAAATGTTTCCCTGCTTTTACAAAGGTTGTGTAACCTGATGCTTTATTTCCAACAACTGCAACGGTTTGGTGTTCCGTATCTACAGTATCCACTGGTTCAATTTTGAGATAACGTGCGGCCCAGCTAGTAATCACTTCGCCAACATACATTGAATCAGATTTGCTGCTTAATAAATGATCAGCTCCATCTAAAGAAACAAAACTTTTTGGATGATGCGCAGCCAGGTAGAGTTCTGCCGCATTATCAATACCTACAATAGAATCTTGTGGCGAGTGCAAAATCAAAATTGATTGGCGCAAGTCCGAAAGCACATCGCTTACGCTTTGTTTCTCGAGATCATCAAGGAATTGTTTTTTAATGGTGAAAGGTCTGCCACCTAAATCAACTTTAGCCTCACCTTTATCGCTAATTTCTTCTTCTATATCGCTAAACAAATGCTTAACATGTGTTGCTTCAGATGGCGTCCCAATGGTTACCAGTGCCTTTACTGATTTTATGGATGCCGCTGCTTTTACAATGGCAGCACCTCCTAAAGAATGACCCACAAGCAAGGTAGGTGCTTTGTAAGATTCTGTTAAAAAATCTGCGGCTGCAAGTAAGTCGCTTATGTTTGCCGAGAAATTTGTGTCGGCAAATTCTCCTTCGCTTTGTCCTAATCCGGTGAAATCGAAACTCAACACAGCAAAACCCTTTGATGCCAGGGTGCGAGATATATTTCTTACCGCATTCAGGTTTTTGCTACAAGTAAAACAATGGGCAAATATGGCATAGTTATGCGGTTGCTGGTCGGCAGGCCAGTCCATAATCGCTGAGAGGCTTTGCCCCTCAGCATTTGTAAAGTTAATTTTCTTTGATTTCATCGTCATCGTGAACTATA
>CAZVFM010000355.1:0-2585 GCA_964626095.1 uncultured Roseivirgaceae bacterium
TTCAGTTTCAAAAGCAAAATGCTAAGATTATCAGATTTTCTAAAAATGATTTGCCCGATGGTGTTTTACAGATAAATCTTTTCAATGAAAGCAAGCAACAGGTTCTGGAACGATTATTCTTTCAATATGCTGATTCTGTTAAAATAACAATTGAAACTGACAGTCAGTTGTATTCTTCAAGAGAAAAAGTAAACCTAAATTTAAAGATTAGAGATCAAAACAATTCGCCATTACCGGGAGAGTTTGCCATAAGTGTTTTTAAAAAGGAACAAAATCCAGAAGTACATTCAAAACAAAATATTGTTTCTGATCTTTACTTGTTTAGTGATGTTCCTGAAGGCCTTGGTTCAAGTATTGCTTTCCAAAAAGGCCCATCTGACCTTAATCAAATTGATAATTATTTAATCACCCAGAAATGGAAAAGATTTAATTGGAATGCAGTTTGGAACGAGGAGAAAAGAAGTGAACATCTTTTCAAATCATACATAGATATATCGGCTGAAGTTGCTGAATTAGATAATATGAGACCTCCCTATGATTCATTGATTGTAGCGTGTTATCTGCAAAAAAGCCAGGAAGTTTATGAAGTATATGCTGACAAGTATGGAAAATTTAATGCATCTCTACTCTTCAATGTTTGGGATCAAGAAGAGGTATTTATAATGAGCTATCGTAGACCTAATACCTACAGAAATTTAAAATTAAAAACACCAGATGCAAGAATAATAGACTTACGCCCAGTAAAAACTGTAACAAGTAAGGAAGCTGATCCGTATGCTTTGTTTGCTGAAAATAGAAATAAAATAAATAGTGCCTACTTTTTTAAGGACGACTTGAATTTAGCACTACCAACGAAACCTGAAAGTATAATTAGTAAAATTGAAAACGATATTAAAAGCTATGATCTCGTCATCAACTTTGCTGACTATTATATTTTTCCGAGTATGGCAGAGACGATCCACGAAATCATCCCATGGATTCAGCACCGCAAAGTCAATCAAAAAGAAGTGCTGAAAGTATACCTCAAAGATCTTGAAAGAACCGGAAGCGATGAACCTATTTTTATAATTGATGGAATCATGACAAATCGTACCGATTATTTTTTGAGTTTAAGGCCTGCTGATGTAATCAGTGTAAAGTTGATCAACACCAAGGCTAAAATGGATTATTTTGGTATTATAGGAAATAATGGGGTTATCGTAGTAGAAACTAAACTACCCGATCACCAAGTCAAAATTCCAAGAGGTGATAATACTATTCAAGTCATGGGGTTACACCGGGAGATCCCTTTCAAACATGTTTTTCATACAGATAATACTAAACATAGAATTCCTGATGTACGATCTACCTTACAATGGTCTCCATTTGAAACTACAAACGAAAATGGAGAAGCCGTATTATCGTTTTATACTTGCGATGATGCAGGCTTGTATGAAGTAATTATCGAAGGTTTTAGCAAAGACGGTCGACCCTTTCATGCAACAGCCACTTTTGAAGTGAGTCAACTACCTAAATAAATCCGTTAAATGGTTAGGCTGCCTTACGCAAGTTATTCGTGAGGTCACTCTGTTTTGATCGGTTCAAATTAATAATCCTTAACTTATCAAGTACACGAATCATAAGATACGTTGGATCAATCTCATGCCAACGTATGCCACCAAAGTTTGCCCTTGATCCATACTTATGGTGATTGTTGTGGTAACTTTCTCCCATCATCAAGACATCAACAGGAAGAAAATTTCTTGAGGTATCTTTTACTTCAAAATTTCTATAACCGTACTTATGTGCAAACCAATTGATAATTGCGCCATGGATGGGACTGAACAAAAACTGTAAAGGCAAAAGCAACCATAACCACCAAACAGTTGCAAATTGAATGTAGACCATCACATATAATGCCCCCCAGAATAATCTTGAGGGCCATGAGCGGGCAATTTTATCAAAGGCCTCCCAGCGAGGCACCCCTTCTGTGAATCTTTTGTCAGGCACCAGTTTGCCATTGGCGATATCTGAATAAATGGTCTTGGTCTTCCACATCATGTTCCAGATGGTTTCATCATACTTGGGTGAATGAGGATCGTCTTCTGTATCGGCAAAGGCATGGTGCATGCGATGCATTACACCGTAACCGTAAGCGCTTAAATAATTTGAACCCTGGAATATCCAGGTAAGTACAAAAAATACCTTTTCCGTAAAGGGTCTCATCGTAAATGCTTTATGAGAGGCATAACGATGCAGGAAGAATGTCTGAAAAAAAAGGGACAGGTACCAGTGAGCGACAAAAAAAATGAGAATGACTTCCATGTTGAGTAACTATTGTGTTCTAAATTAACGTATCGGGGAATTACACCCCTTTAAGCATAGACAAAGGAATACGATTTTTGTGACAAGAAATGAAGATTAATTTCAGGATTTAAGGGCCAGCTGGATATCCAGCTTCAGGTCATCGACAAAACTTAAGGCAGGACCCACCTGGCAAGCATTTTTGAAACTCTCCAATAAATCTACTTTCGAGTTGGAAATTGAGGATCTTGCTTCAATTGAAGTCTTGTTCAATTTCTTTTTCGCCCTGCTAAAAAGTTGTC
>CAZVFM010000356.1:0-2578 GCA_964626095.1 uncultured Roseivirgaceae bacterium
GCCCTTCTCCACACTTTATTCGTAGCCTTGTCTTTCGTCCCCCCTTAATTAACATTAATCTTTTTTGTCAGTCGTGCGGTGGGGCATTTTTCACTTCTCAATCTGTCCCCTTACTATGAGCAGAGCACACTTATTGGCTGGCTTTGGATGTGGGTTGGTATGTGCGGCCTGCCAATGTGTGTGCGGTTTATTAATCAAGCTCATAACCTCCTTTGCAGTCTAAACAAGCGTTTGCATAAGAGTCATACTCATCAAATGCAGGGCCAGGTCGACCATTGACGGTAATAATCCGGTCAATTCGAATTAGAGTCTCGGGATAGACATTTATAAACCAGCCTGAATTTTTGTATTCGGCCAGACTTGTTATTTGACCCTCAACACAATCAAGCTTTAATTCGTTATTGAAGAAGAATACCTTTCCGTTTTTGCACTTACTTATTTCCTCTTCGATCATTTCTCTATGATCATAGGAAACGGGTGTGAATGTAGTATCCATTTTTTCAATTCGTTAAGAGTAGGTGTTCAGGACAGTCAATACGTAAGTCCGTATCTAACAGATTTTGATTGAGTAAGTTACAAAAGTGTTGGGTCTTAACACTTCCCGGTGAAAAATGTACGCAGGTTTTACACATTCGCTGTACGGTAATCACACCTGTTTTATTGAGATGTTGAATAATACCCATCAGGCTAATCAGCAAGTTCTCTTTATCTTCCAAATTTAGCCGAGTAATAGGGACTTGTATCTGATTTGTAAAGGAGGCCGTCCGTTTGGCTATCTCAAGTCCCTTTGTAGTGAGGTAGATGATATAACTGCGGGTATCATGCGTCTCATATTCCTTTCGAATGAACTTTTTTTGCTCAAGAATCTTTATTGAATCGCTAATTGTGGCCTTCGTCATATTGAATTCCTCTGCCAGATAACTAACTTTTCGTTTCTCTTCACTGTGAAACATCAGGAAAATAAGTATCTGTATTTGGATTGGACTTAACGAAAGTTCCTTGCTCTCATTCCACAGTAAAACTCTAAAGGCTTGCGAAACTCGTTCCATGGCCGCGACAATACGGCTGTCTATATCTTCATTCTGATGCTTTAAATCGAAAGGAGACTTACCCATGCTTTTTGTCAATAAATATATCCAATTTATTCCTAATCAACCGACTGTCAGCATGACCAAACCATTGCAACAGAATTTCCATGGAATCAGTGAACAGAAAAAAGGACGGTGTGCCCCGCATCAGGTTTGCCGCAAACGTCTTCCCGCATTGGGGTAGCTGGCTAAAATAGTTGTATAGTGAAGCTCTCATATTTTCTTGTTCCAAGGCAGGTGTAGTAGTTGGGTCAAACATATTTTGAATTATGTTTTCAACAAATTTTGGCTGCTGTAATTCGGATTGATTGACCACTTCATCAATAACAACAGGAACGGATAGAGTCGTTTTATCCCAATTAAGATGGTGAGTTTCCTGTGCTCTTAATGTTTCACCTACAAGTTCACCGGTATTGACCAGTAGCTTTGCATTTTCCTCCGTATTTATATGAAAATCTTCAAATGCCGTAGAGAGCGCAATGCATGAGAGTTTATTACCATAGTGGGTTTGTAATTCTTTCAACATAGGAAAGCCGTGCATAAAACAACCCGGACAATTAACTTGAAACGCCATCATCAGGTTAATAGGACTAAAATTAAGCTCTCCATTAATTACTTCTGTATAGCTAAGGGCCAGTTTCATTAACAGTTTTTGAGTTCGACTATATAATAACCCTTTTGCTTAATATCTGTCAACATCACATCGGTGGCCGTTTCAATATGGCAAAAAGTGCAATGATTTGAAGTAATCAGGCAATTCTGCATCGATTTGGATTTCAGATAGTCTTGGCCGTATCCATAGATGATCTCAGGATCTGTTTCGGTTTCAGGAACAAGGATGTCGAAATTCATGATAACCCCGTCCGCTTTGGTGACATAGGTATCCCAAACTGCTACTTTCATCATTTTATATTTTTTTAATTAATAACTGGACTACTCTTGTCCGGCAAGAATCTAGTCCAGTTATCTTTCTTTAGATTAGAATTCGCCTTTCTTCATATACGGTTGACCCCAAAGGATGCTTTGCAACAGAACTGATTTTACCCAAGCGTTATACATTTTGTCAACATCTTCAGCACTGGCACCTTTTTTTGCGAGAAAAGGCTTTAAAGTTGTGGTAACTGGAATAGTCAAAGCAGGTATATAGCGGTAATTGATAATAGGTACTGAATTGACATTATCCGTTTTATTCTTCTTCGCAGAGTAGTGCCGTAGGCCAATTTCGTACTGGTAATCCAACCACTTTTGGTCATAATTGGCTTCAGCGGTTTGCAATATCCACATCGCAAATCGCTCACGAACCTTTGCCAGATATTCTCCATCAGGTTTGCCCGTTGTTTTATTGCCAAAGAAATAAACCAACTGTGGGGTTGAGGCCACGAAACCATACCAAACATCAAGTATATCACTTGTTTGGTCTTTCAATATATCATATGACATTTTGAGGTACTTAATGTCATCTTCGCCAAATAATAATGACTGTTGAAGAA
>CAZVFM010000357.1:0-2564 GCA_964626095.1 uncultured Roseivirgaceae bacterium
AAATTATCTCAACCCGGCAAGGTCTAATTTCTTGATTTTCAGGGACGTATCGGATTTATTGGCGATGTAAATTTTGATTTAACAAAAAAATAAGTTAAATATTATGTAAATAAGGGGGGGGCATTATTTTGCGGGCTAGATAGTGTCTGTCCATTTAGTCGGAAACGACTGCTCTTCGTGGACTGTTGTTATGATTTTTTTGAAAAAATTTCAGTCTTTTTTGCTCACCGAATTTTTTCAGTTCGAATTCTGCCAGATATTCAGGTTTTTGCTCCATTATTTTAGGAATTAGGCAGACTACTCCCTTTCATGTCTCAAAATAAGCACAAAATCGCTGTTTCAGACCTGTCTCAGCAATGCTGCCGACATCACCCTGATGTTGTAAGCAATCACACTCCATAAGACTTTGCTCTTGAAATGTTCAAATCCTTTCCAGTTGCACCTTGACAAGTTAAAGCCCCGTAGAAGGTTCGAAATATTTGCCTCTATGCCGCTCCTCCACTTTTTTAACCGGGTTTCCATATTCTTGCTGCTCACAATATTTTTCAAGCTCCCTACTATCTTGTTGAAGACTATGTTGACAATCCCTGTGCGCTTTGCGTATTCGGCATTGGCCTTGGAGGCGTATCCTCCGTCGGTGGCGCTGTCCCTGGGGACTTTACCGTATGATCCTATTACTTTGTCCATTGTGCCCTGGTACAGGGTGCTGTCCGCCGGGTTTCCTTCAAGGATGTCGCATATCAGTATTAGATTGCTTTTCCCCGTGCCCACATTGACCTTGTGGCCGAATTTGACCTTCCGGCCCCCTTTCACGATAATGTCGGTGTGCAGCTCATAGATCGAGAACAACTTTTGGTCGTTCGGCACGGTCTCCCCTGCTATTTCCCTGCGGTAGGTCATGTCGTACACTTGTTCCAGCAATGGGACAAGAGATTCCATGGCCCCGACTATCGCCAGCCCTATGATGCTGCTACAATGGTCTTTTTTTTTTATTGCATTGGAGATATTGTTGATGACTTTTGTGAACAATATCAATTGTTTGTTGAACAGATCGACCCGTTTATCGCCGGACTTCGTGTTGTTTATCTTGAAATAAGTCTTTTTTGCCCCTTTCATATAATCCCGATAATTGAAGTCGCTGACCTCTTTTGACAACTGTTCCAACAGCCGGTGACTCTCTTTTATGCAATCCCATACCAATGAATTGTTCGTCGGGTAATGGATGTTTGTTTCGACCACGAAGCTGTCCTGCCGGAACTGCTCTATGCTTTCCAGACCTTCTTCAATCGCAATTTTGTTTATTGCCACCATTAATATTTGCAGGCTTTCTTCCTTTATTTTTGAAATATAAGTCTGATACATCTGAAAACTATAGTGCCGCAATGGGTTTAATTTTATGAAACGCCCACAAATCCTGGAATCCGATTGGGCATATTCCAATTCCCTATAGTCCATGCCTTTGATTTCCTTGTACAGGGCGGCCCGGACTATCTGTTCGATGCTCGGCATATCTTTTCTGCCAAAATTGCTTTCTTTCAGGCCTTTTGTAAGGTCGGCCTTAAGAAGGTCTAGCAGTTCCGGGTGGTTTTCCAATATGGTATCGAGCAAGCCAAGTTCCGGGTTTTTACTCCAATCTGCTTGCTCTAATTTTTGACTGAATTCGTGGAATAGTGGTATCTTCATGTCGCAAATCTAAGAAATTTGCCGATATTAAAAATCAAGTTATTGATAATCAGTTACTTAAGTGTATTTTTGACTAAATGGACAGACACTAATTATGAATAATTTATCAGTAGATAAAGCTTACCTTTTTTGCTATGTCTACTGCTGAAATAGTTAAAATCAATAAAAATTGTTCGTTATAAGACAAAACTGGATTCTATAATAAAGTCTCAAGCAGTAAAACAGTCTAATTTATAGACAATATTGCCTAATTCGAAAAACAAAAAGTTAGAAATGTATGAGAAATTCATTTTTATTTATTGTCGCATTTAACTTTATATTTATTTCTATACTTAATTCACAAATAAGTGTTGGGTTATCTACTGGTAAAACATTTTCTAATTTGTATGAAATTGCTTTGAATAGTGGAACGCAATACCATCAGTTGAATGGATTCAAAGTAAATATAATTACAAACTACCGATTAAATACGTTGTTTTCAGTACAATCAGAATTAGGCAATATGCGGGTAAGTGGAAAAGTTCGAGGAACAAAGAATATAGTCAATAATATACATGATATTGGTTTTTTAACCTTTATACCGTGCTTAAATATCAACTTTGGCAAATTCACCTCATACGCTGGCATTGGACCTTCGCTTAATTATATAATTGGTACCAATGGTTTTTCAGAAGCGACAAGTGTAAGACCGTTTTGGCTTCCTTCAGATGCTTTTTTGCGAACAGAGTTCAATAGGGTCAATTTTGGAATAAATTATACCGGAGGAATTTTGTATTCATCCAAAAAGTATTCTATTTTTCTACAATTTAAATATGCAGATATAGAAGACTCTTTTGCAAGAATAGATATTGTTAAAAATGATGTAAATGTTGAACCAACCA
>CAZVFM010000358.1:0-2563 GCA_964626095.1 uncultured Roseivirgaceae bacterium
TGCTTTAGGAGTGGCCATCTTCCCGACTGATATTGCTGATTATGCTTGTCAACAAAGTGTGCAGGCTGTCTTTACTATTTCGGTCAACAATACTTTACATTACATCAGTGCGGCCATGCTCTTTTTAACACTTGCCTGCATTTCACTTTTTCTTTTTACTAAAAGTAATAAACCCAAAAGTGAATGGGGTTTACAAAAGCGCAGACGAAACCGGGTGTACTTGCTTTGCGGAATTGCCATGATGGCATGCATTGCCACTATATTTGTATACAAGGTATTGTTGAAGTACAACGGTCATACCACCCTCACGTACTGGATGGAAACTTTTGCACTTATTGCCTTCGGTATTTCCTGGCTTACCAAGGGAGAGGCGCTATTGGGAGATAAGCAAGGAAAGGAAATTAAGAAGTGAAAATTATTAACAGAAAAATCCTTAACAAAGAAAATCCTAAGCCCCAATTTAAGTTGACAGGAACTAAGGTTAAATCTCAAGGCATTAAAGAAAAAATTACTTACTTTTCAGCATGGCAGCAAGTTTAAGCAATAGCATGTTGGCGGCAGTACTACTGCTTTCTTTTAATTTTTGTCAGGCGCAATCTAGTTCTGGAAACCCCATATTCCCCGGCTGGTACGCAGACCCCGAAGCTATTATTTTTGCAAATCAGTATTGGATCTATCCAACCTACTCGGCTCCATATGATCAGCAAGTATTTTTGGATGCATTCTCCTCTCCTGATCTCATCAACTGGACCAAACACAACAGGGTGTTGGATACCGCCAGCGTTAAATGGGCAAAGCGTGCAATGTGGGCGCCCTCTATAATTGAAAAAGAAAATAAATATTATTTATTTTTTGGCGCCAACGACATTCAAAGCGATAGCGAATACGGTGGCATTGGTGTGGCTGTAGCCGATCGTCCCGAAGGACCTTTCCGGGATTATCTTGGCAAACCCTTAATTGATAAATTTCACAATGGTGCGCAACCCATCGATCAGTTTGTGTTTAAAGATGGCGATCAGTTCTATCTGATCTACGGTGGATGGAGGCATTGCAACATTGCCAAATTGAACAAGGACTTCACAGACTTCATACCCTTTAACGATGGCAGCATCTTCAAGGAAATCACTCCCGAACATTATGTAGAGGGCCCCTTCATGTTCAGGCACAACAACAAATATTATTTTATGTGGTCAGAGGGTGGCTGGACCGGCCCGTATTACAGCGTTGCTTATGCCATTGGTGATTCACCATTCGGTCCGTTCAAACGTGTAGGTAAAATATTGCAGCAGGATGCCGCTATTGCCACTGGTGCCGGTCATCATTCTGTTTTACATGCACCGGGTAGCGATAACTGGTATATTGTCTATCACCGCAGGCCGCTCGGAGAAAAAGATCGCAATGCCCGTGTGGTTTGCATCGACAAGTTGGTATTCGATGAAAACGGTTTCATCAAACCGGTGGTGATCACCAACGAAGGAGTAAGCGAGGATAGGATAAGGTAAAAACGCAACGAACATAAAGTTGTGACTACTTCTCCATTCAGGCTGCCGACCTGGTTCATATCGACAAGAACCAAAATGTTATCAACTCAATAAATTAAATTTAATGAGTAGCTTATCTGCATTTCTCCAGCGTATCCATCCTTTTGTCTGTCCTTTGAAATGCTCATTCAACAATTTTACATACATCCACTCCTCTTCAACAAGCAGTGGTTGCATAAAAACAAAGTCTTCATTTATTTCTGAGGCGTACTCCAGAGGTTTAATACGAGCCTTTTGCTGATCATTTTCCAGAAACTCAACTACATTGACAGACATCAAAAACTCAGGCCAGGTTTTGAATTTACCTTTACGTTTATCCAGATATGCTGTTTGCCCGGTTGCCTTGTTGACTTCAACTTTAATGAAGTCATGTCCAATCCCCAACACTTTAAACAGCATTAATTCATAATCAAGTTTTATGTGTTCCGGATATAACCAGGGAGGAGCATAACTTGTTGAAATTTTATAATTTTCTATTATTGTAAAAATCAAACTGTCTGTTGGTGTATGTTCATTGAGTGCTTTTTCCAGGTTGACACCTCCATAAAAATACAAAACAGGAAACTCATAAAAGTTTGGACTAAAAAATCCTATTCCCAAAGTAACTTCATGAGACAATGGTTTGGCACCCATAGGTTTTGTTCTCATCAGGTCTGTAGTTACAGCATTTCTCATTAAGACTCCAGGTGCAGTAGTTGGTAATGTTTTATCTGACTTTTTTTGAATGGAATCTTCTCTATCATCTCTTTCAATGGATTGTCTTTGAAGGTAACGATAATGTGTAATGCTATAGACGGATATAAGCAAGATCAAAAGAACAATATTGAGACGGGCAATAATTTTTGGAGCCAGAAACCAAGCCAAAAAAATGGAAGCAACGAAGGCAATAAACCCAAAGGAAATACCCCAGCCCATAGCAATGGCAGCAGCAGCCAGTCCCTGGTTTTTACCTACCTCCATCCAACTTGCTACATACATTCCAAGGATAAAAAATACCAATAGCATCAAAAAATAAAATGCAA
>CAZVFM010000359.1:0-2559 GCA_964626095.1 uncultured Roseivirgaceae bacterium
TGCTAAACTCTTCAATAAGCGCAACTTTAAAAAATGCATTGGCAAAATTGATGAACAACATCAGTGTCAGAAAGGGTTACAATAAAATCTAATGGCCAGCTAATGGATAATGTAACGAGTGTACTAACCCCGCCATACATAAAGCTGGTGAATAACAGGCCTAGCGGTTCGGGTTCATGCTTATCCTTCAGATAGATATACACTCCGATGGCAATACCTGGAGCGAGTGCAAGCGAAAGAAGGACAAGGAAATTCATTACATTATTCCAGCACTTCCTCTACAGCATCCATTTTGGCCTGGCTGTATTTACCACTTGTGGCAAAAATTATTTTTCCGGTTTTATCGAGAACAAAAAAATAGGGAACATCTTTTTTCTCAAAATCAAGTGCTTCTTTATAAGGCTTCAGTTCGCCCTTATAAAACAGAATATAGGGGAGTAGTTGCGGGTCAACATTTTTGAGTGCCTTACGCTTAGCGGTGCCTGTTGCGGCAGCATTCACACCGGTAAACATAGGCACAAAATAGACGTTTACGTCATGCCCAAAACTTTCGAAAAGTCCTTTGTTCTTTTGAATAAACTTTTCAAAAACAGGCTGAAACCAGCTGTTCAATTCATCTTCGGATTTTTTTGAATACGCCAGACCGAGTAGTGTAAATTTTCCCTGTACCTCAGTCGGCAATTTTACAACCTGGTCTTCTACCGTTTCCGCTTCCATGTCGGGAAACATTTTACCAATAACCTGTGAAAAACCAGTTGTGGCGCCAACCAACAAGACAATCGCAAATATGCTAATCGATTTCATTGACTAAAGTTAGTGAAACAAAGTGAATATTGATTGCATGGAAAACAGCTCAATATCCTTTCACAGCGAGGATTACCTTAACCTGAAACTGCCCCTATCCACTGTTAATTCTTTAGAAAGCTTCTCATTTGAATCAATTTTGCGCAGGGTTTCAACATAAAACCATTGGGCTCTGGCCTTATCGGCATATAATGTCAACATGACATAGCCATGATCGATTCCATTTACATATTTTAAGTGTGGATTGAATTTTTGGTAGAGTTGCTCGCCAAGTTTAGCTGTATCTAGCGGGTAAAATTCATCCCAATTGGAAGAAGAAACGCTGGGTGTTCCAAATTCAATGGCTAACGCACCAGCTAATGTTTTGGAATTATACTTCTTTACATCACTAACTACTTCAAATGCCCAGGAGGCATGCGTATCGCCTGTAAGGAAGAGGATATCATTTATTTTATTCTCCACGATAAAGTCGGCAACCTTACGTTGCTCAACCGGATAGCCATTCCAGTTGTCGGTACCCTTGGCATTGGGTCTGAAGGATTCATCGAGGGCAGAGAAGATCACCTGATTTCCGACTACTTTCCAGGTAGCGGTTGAATTTTTCAATGCGTCTAAAAGCCAATCACGCTGGTCAATTCCTAGCATGGTTCTGTCTATGTTCCATAGTTCGGGGTCGTCTTTTCCCTCAGCTTGTTTTGTTCTTCCCTCCAATCTTTCATCCAGCATAATAATGTCAGCTAGATTCCCGTAGGAGAAGGAGCGGTAATGTTTGTCTCCCTCGCGGATAGGTATCCATTCGTAATAGGCTTGCTTTGCGGCTTCTTTTCGCTCATTGAAATCGCCTTCTTCCGGTTGATGATTTTGTGCCCCCTCTGCATAAGTATCATTGGCAATTTCATGATCATCCCAGATAGCAATAAAGGGATGTTTTAAACTTACCTGACGTAAGCCTTCATCCAACCGGTACTGCGAATGACGTGTGCGATAATCCAGTAAGGTAATTATTTCGTGTGGAGGTATGTTGATACGGCCAATGGTGGTGTCACCATATTTACCTGTGCCATATTCATAAATGTAATCGCCAAGGTGAAGCACGGCATCCAGTTCTTTTTCAGCAATACGAGCATAAGCATTAAAGTAGCCAAACTCCCAGTTACTGCAACTGACCACAGCAAATTTCAAACTATCCTTCATATCGACAGGGCTCGTTTTTGTTCGGCCTTCCATAGAGGTTGTGCCGAGTGCCTTAAAGCGATAGTAGTATGTCTGGTCGGATGACAAACCAGTAACATCTACCTTAACTGTATAGTCGCGCGCAGGGCTGGTGGTAAATGTTCCTTTTGTATTTATTGTAGCAAAGTTCTGATCGGTTGACACCTCCCAATCCACATCTATTGTCGGTAACGAATCTTCGGGAGTTACACGGGTCCAGATGATCACCCGGTCGTGCAGCGGATCACCTGAAGCCACACCATGATAAAATGGTTTTAAGGCAGCATCGAATAAAATGGCAACAGGCTCATTAAGTGGGGCATAAGACTTTTCTTCTTTCGTGGAACAAGAAAGAACCACCAGCAACAGGCAGAAGTATATACTATATTTCATGATGATTAGTTTTTTAAAACTAACGCATAAAGATTAAACCATCATTACGCTGGCATCAACAACTAATTAAGTTGTTAATCTTTGGCCTTAAGCAGCAGATATCCATTGCAGGACTGAAGCTCGTAGCCATCCTCTCCCTGTTTGAAATAT
>CAZVFM010000360.1:0-2557 GCA_964626095.1 uncultured Roseivirgaceae bacterium
GTAAAAGTCGAAACAAGAATCGCATTTGAGTTCTGTGTTATGTATTCCGGATCAAGTTCTTTAAGTTCTTTTTCCAGTCTGTTGATTTTTGTTCGCAACTCTTCATATTCAAGCGTTGCCTTTTCAAGTTCAGCACGTTTTTGTTCAGCTGCATTTTCATCGGCTTTCTCTGAGCATGCAAAACCAATAAATATCAGGGCAATAGTAAGTATTGATGTCTTTTTCATTGTAGTAATTGATTGCATATGATTTCTTATTTCTCGTTAATGTCAACTAGTTTTCCAAAAGCCTTTTCCAAATCTGTTTTGGCAATAATTACATCGTAAAGCGCACTATAGTAATTGATTTGCGCTTCTTTTAATGCTGATTCTGCCTCGATTACTTCCAGATTTGAACCAATGCCTTCTGTATATTTTATTTTTGTTACATGAGCCACTTTATCAGCCAGCGCCATATTGCTTTCCTGGGCTTCCATAGAACGCTTACTGTTCTGATAACTCGTAATGGCTTGTTTAATTTCATAATCTATTCCTGATTTTAAACTGTTAAAGCCATTCTCAATTTTCTGTAAAGTGAGTTTTGATTGTTGTACTTTATAGTTACGCTGCAAGCCGGAAAAGATGGGTACATTTAACGTAATTCCAAATGCGGTATAAGGGTACCACTTATCAGGTCCAACAAAATCGGTAGATGGAATATCTGTGTCAGTTCTAAACAAACCTCCAATGTTTGGCGACTGAGTGAAGTAACCCAGATTGGCAAAAGCCGAAAGACTAGGCATACCCTCTGCTACATTATTTTTTACATCCAGACTTTGCAATTTGCGTTGCGTTTCCATTACGGAATAGTCAGGTCTGTCATTATAAGACCAATTTTGCTGGTAGGCGGCAATGTCGGCATCTAAATCAATAGATGTAATTGACTCACTCACTTCCAGTGCTTCAGTCATGGGAAAGTTGATTTGCATTTTTAAGTTCTCGATGAATAGCAACTGAAGGTTATAAAAATTATCTCTTTCAGTACGCAGGTTGTTTAAACTCACCTGAATGCGATCAACATCTATACTTTCTGCAAAGCCATTTTCAAATAAAACTTTCGTATTTCTAAAAAGAGAATCTACCCTGGCAATGTTGCTTTCAAAAAGTTTTACCCTTTCTTTATTGATTACCGCGGCATAGTAAGCCCTGGTTACATTATTGATCAATTCTTCCTTGGTTTGTATTCTCGATTTTTCAGAAAATTCTTTATACGCATTGGCAGCCTGCAAACCTACCAGGTACGAACCATTAAAAATCAACTGATTGATAGAGATTCCCGCATCGGCACTTGAACGCAACTGGAAGAAATTCTCCACTGCAATCACACTGCCATCGGGCAAAGCATCAAACTCAGGATTACCTGCAGTGATGGGATTATTGGGCCCTACTGCAAAGAATGCTCTTCTTAATCGTTCATTATGACTAAGTTGAACTGAGCCATTTACCTGCGGCAAACCTATACCCACTGTCTCTTTAACTCTTGCGCTCGCAATGCGTTCGTCAAGGGTAGCATTTTTATACAACGGAGAATTTTCAAGCGCAAAATGCTTTGCTTCCTCCAAACTAAATTGAGTTACACTTTGGGCCATAGAATTTCCGGCCATAAAAAGCATAACGATAATTACTGATAGCAATTTTTTCATGATTCACTTGGTATTGTTTGATAAAATTCTGTCTTATACTTTTCAAATAATTTTCTTCCTTTATCGGTGAGCATGCCTTGAATAAAGTGCTCAAACAAATGTTGCTGCACTTCACTTAGCTTATAATTTTCATTCGGAAAAATGTTTTCATCAAAAGCCAGTTGAACCTGTTCCAATCTGAAACTGGCGATGATTTCCGGATTGATCTCAGCACGGAAGTAACCTTCATCTATACCCCGCTTGATGTTATTGATAATTCCTTCCCGAATAAATCCCTTTTTAAAATCGAGATAAACCTTCCAGGCTTCTGGATGATATTTCTGCAAATCAAATAGCAAGGAAGGATTCAAATCCTTCATTTGTTTGCGAAGACATTGAGAACAACCCAAAGCTTCTTCAATGGCATTGCCTGCAGTATTCATCACCCCCTGGTAAATCTGCTTGTCTTCCTCAAAATAGTTTTTAGCAATGATGGTTACGATGTCATCCTTGTCTTTGAAATACTGGTATATGGTCTTCTTAGAGATGCCGAGGTGCCGGGCGATGTCATCCATCGATACGCTGCGCACCCCAAACCGCAAAAACAGCTCTTCTGCACCTTTAAGTATCTTTTCCTTGTTTTCTGTGTTTTCCATAGGGTCGCAAAACTATGGAAACTTTTAATATATCAAAAGTTTCCTGTGTTTATACATGCCTATAACGGCCTCAAATACCTAAGGTTTAGCGATTGGCGTTAAATAATTTTGAAATGTGGAGTTTGTTGTATGAAATGACTTAGACCTGTATTTAAATGCCCTCTTGCAATTGTTTATTTTCCGGCTTTAGACATAAAATAGCCAAGGCTTATCCCACCCCAACCCTGAAGGTGCCTGTTAA
>CAZVFM010000361.1:0-2544 GCA_964626095.1 uncultured Roseivirgaceae bacterium
GGAAAAAAAATAGCCCTCACTAGAGAATGGGACATTAAGATTGATGAAATGGTGAAGAATGCCATCAACTGGGACATAGGCATTTTAGTTGGTGTTCCGGCATGGGTGCAATTACTACTCGAGAAAATAATTGATTACTATAAAGTCAAACACATACACGAAATTTGGCCCGACCTAAGAGTATATGTACACAGTGGTGTTTCTATTGAACCATACAGAAAGAGTCTCGATAAAATTTTTGGCAAGCCAGTTTATTATATCAATACATACCTGGCATCTGAAGGTTTTATTGCATTCCAGGCATATCCGAATAGAAACTCCATGCGCTTAGTTCTCAATAATGGAATTTTTTATGAGTTTGTTCCTTTTGATGATAAGAACTTTGATGCCAATGGCGACTTGAAAGAGGATGCCGAAACACTAATGATTGATGAGGTGGAGGAAGGTAGAGATTATGCAATTCTACTCTCTACCTGTGCCGGTGCCTGGCGTTACCTTATTGGTGATGTAATAAGATTTGCCGCGCTGGATGAATCTGAAATTGTTATTACGGGTCGTACCAAGCATTACCTGAGCCTGTGCGGTGAGCATCTTTCTGTTGACAATATGAATAAAGCCCTTGAATTGGTAGCCGCAGAATTGAACATCAACATACAGGAATTTACGGTAACAGGTGTGCCTCACGGAACTTTGTTTGCTCATCATTGGTACTTGGGAACTGATGACAAAACCGATGCTGATTTGATTCGCGAAAAGCTGGACAAGCATTTAAAAATACTGAATGATGATTATGCCGTTGAACGAAACTCAGCTTTAAAGGAAGTATTTGTTGATGTACTGCCTTTAAAAGCTTTTTACGGCTGGATGGAATCGAAGGGTAAGGTTGGCGGACAAAACAAGTTTCCACGTGTGCTGAAGAGTACACAACTCGAGGACTGGCGTTCATATCTTCAAAAAAATTATGCTGGACATTCTGCTTAAAGGATTAGTATTCGGAGTTGTACTGGCCTTGCTGATTGGTCCGGTTTTTTTCACACTTATTCAAACCAGTATAGAAAGGGGTTTTGTTAAAGGGATATTTGTAGCTATTGGAGTATCTCTTAGTGATATTTTTTATATCACCATTGTGTACATGGGGTTGAGTAAGCTTTTGGAAAGCAATGGCACCCAGGTTTATCTCGCATATGTTGGTGGAATTATCTTAGTATGTTTTGGAGTTTATTATGTATTTATTAAAAGCAGGAGAAACTTCAAGGAGTTGGTAAATATACCGGCCAATCGAAATGTGTTGCGTTACATTATCAAAGGTTTTGTGATTAATGGGCTTAGCCCATTTGTTCTGATTTTTTGGATTGGCGCAGTTGGGCTTGCGTCATCAGAATTTGGTTATACAGGTAACGATATCATTTTATTCTTCATAGCTGTAGTAGCCACAGTTTTTATAACAGATTTGATTAAAGTTTGGCTGGCCGGGCTTTTCCGCAATCTCATGACCCCCCAAGTTATGCGTGCCATGAATGTAGCAATCGGTTTGGTGTTGATTTTCTTTGGTGGGAGGTTGCTGCTTTGGCCTTTGTAGAAAAAAATGTTAATCCTTCTCTATCTTCACCGAAGTCATGGTAATTGAACCCATCACAGCTTTATCGTTAAAGAAAGATACTTTTTCATTTTTATCCTTCAGACCTAATACATAGAGCAACGGATAGTAATGATCAGGTGTTGGAATGGCATTTTTTCCTGCCGCACCAAAATTTTGATAATTAATCATTGCCTGATGCTCATCCTTAAGAATGTGTTGTTTAAATTTCTCATTCATTTCTATGGCCCAGTCAAAACCAAAGGTTGATTGATCCATTTTTGTCCAGTCGATCATGCGCAGGTTATGCACCATATTACCGCTGCCAATAATGAGTACACCCTTGTTTCTCAAGGCCGCCAGTTCCTTACCAAGTTCGTAATGGTAGGCGGCAGGTTTGTGGTAATCAATACTTAATTGCAATACCGGAATATTGGCTTGCGGGTACATGTGTCTTACCACGGTCCAGGTACCATGATCCAAGCCCCAATCATGATCGAGACCGACTGTTGTTGATGAAATAGCATTGGCGGTAATTTGAGCGAGCTCAGGATTTCCGGGTGCAGGATATTGTACTTGAAACAATTCTTGTGGGAATCCGCCAAAATCATGAATAGTGCGCGGTGCCTCCATAGCTGTTACATGTGTTCCTTTGGTAAGCCAATGAGCCGAGATACAAAGCACTGCTTTTGGTTGCGGAATTTCCTTTCCCATTTGCTGCCAGCGCTGACTAAATTCATTGTCTTCAATACCATTCATGGGTGAGCCATGCCCAACAAATAGCAAAGGCATTTTATAGTCTTCTTGTTTTAAGCTTTCTGAAAACGATTTAAGTGAGCTGAGTGTCATACTTGCCGATATAATTCCTAACAGTTTGATGAATTCTTTTCGTTCCATGAAGGAGATTTAATCCTGCAATACATTACTCATAAAACTGCTTTTCAGCAATAACCAGAGCAATAGTAAAC
>CAZVFM010000362.1:0-2540 GCA_964626095.1 uncultured Roseivirgaceae bacterium
AAATAATCCTGCTCATGACTCAATAATATCCATTGCTCTTCTGCTGGACCAGGATTGAAAATATTGCTTTCGCTGATAGTACCCTCGTAAACCAGTTGCTGAGGTAATATCTCGTATTTGCTCATCGGAAAACGATGATTGGGAGGTAAGGGCAGTACGTATGTTGGTGACCAGGCAATTTTTAACATCAAACAATCTTAGCTAATTGTTGAAATTAATAACAATACCACCTGACTAAGAGTTATTGGGCCCGAAAAACAAATGTGATTTTGCCGGTGGATACCGCAGGAACCATTGCACCAGATTTTTTAATAAATGAAAGTTTCTCGATTTCGGCAATACATGCACGTTCGGCTTCAATGCTTACACCTCTTTCCAATATTCTATAGCTGATCAACTCACCCTGATCATCTACTTTAATCTCAAATACAATTCTTCCTGTTTCACTCTTGGTAGTTTGTGGCTTAGGTAACTTGTCCCATTCCCAGCCGGCCAACTCAAGACTTGATCCACCTCCACCGCCTTGCTGTCCGTACACTGCCTTAGCGTCAAGAGTGCCTTCTTCTTTTCCTTTGTCTCCAACTTTATCCTTGTTATCGCCTTGGCTGGTAGTATTGCTCTCTTTGTCTTTTCCTTGAGTTTGCTCTGTCTTGATTTTCTCTTCCGCTTTAGAATCAGTCTTAGGTTGGGCCTCCTCTTTCTTAACTTGTTCAGTGGTTTTCTCCTTCACAGGTTCTGTAACTTTAGCCTCTTGATCACTGGTCTTTGCTTTAACAGGGCTTTCTATTTTAGATGGACTTTCCGTTTCTACAGGCTCTGTCTTTGAAGTGGCTTGTTCAGCATTTTTCTGCTCAGTTTGTTCTTGCGATTGCGCTGCTTCTTGTTCTTCCTGTTCTGTACTTTTTAGTTCCTGGTCGGTTGTGCTAGGCGTTGATTCAGGCTGAACCGCACCTGATCCCACTTCGCTGGTACCAAAATTAATTTCAATTCCATATTCAGGATGAGGTGGGTTAGGCGCCCGCCAGGCTACAGCAATTATAAGCAACAAAAGCAGTACGCTGTGTACGACAATTGAGGCTATTAGCGCCCTGTTTCTATTTTGTTTTTCTTCAGGTTTCATTTGCTCGGCTGTACCGCCAAAACAACTTTTGCTTCCAATGAAGTTGCGATTCCTGCAACAAAAGCAAGGTGTTCTACCGGTACTGATTTATCAACGTGT
This sequence comes from uncultured Roseivirgaceae bacterium, assembly GCA_964626095.1. Lineage (GTDB taxonomy): Bacteria > Bacteroidota > Bacteroidia > Cytophagales > Cyclobacteriaceae > DAOLDI01. The sequence goes on from CAZVFM010000362.1 coordinate 1,220, forward strand.
AAAATGATAGAACCGTTCGCGTGGCCCAGTTTGCTCTTCAATTCAGATTCAAGGGTACCTCTGGTTACTTTTTTATCATTTACATAAAAATCAAAATCTTTAGTAACTGTTACCGATACTTTTTGCATTTCCACACTTGACGATTTACTACTTGGTAGACTTACCGGCAATCCTGAAGGTGTTATAAAGGAGGATGTAAGCATAAAAAATACCAACAATAAAAAAATCAGGTCAGTCATGGAGGCCATGCTGAACGCTGCTTCTACTTTATTGCGTGGCTTTAAATCCATTTACTTTGGTTCTTGTAAAAGGTCTATAAAATCAATGGAAGTATACTCCATAGCGTGAATAATTTTTTGTACCCGTGTAACCAAATAATTATAAGCCAGATAAGCAATTACCCCAACAATAAGACCTGCGACAGTTGTAATCATAGCGGTATAAATGCCTTCAGACAATAGTTTAGGACTCACTGCCCCCTCTTCCTGAGCTATAGAAATAAAAGCCTTCACCATACCTATTACTGTTCCAAGAAAACCCAGCATAGGCGCAGCACCTGAAATGGTGGCCATTAATGGTAAATTCTTTTCCAGCTTGAAGATTTCAATCCTACCTACATTCTCGATGGAAGTTTCAATGTTCTTTAAGGGGCTGCCGATACGTGCAATACCTTTCTCTATCATTCTGGCTACTGGCGTTGGATTTTGTGAGCATAAGAGCTTTGCCCCATTGATGTCGCCTCTCAACACCTGTTCTTTTACCCGGGCCATAAACTGATCGGGACTTTCAGCTGCCTTTTTCAAAGCAAAGAGTCGTTCAAAGAATATGTATATACCCACTACCCATAAGGCAAGTATGGGTATCATCATGAATCCGCCTTTAAGCGCTAGGTCAAGAACAGAAAGTACCTGATCAGGTGACTCAACAGCCTCAGCCGCACCTGTAACAATTTGTAATATGGTCATAGAAAAAATTAATACTTAATCACCCAAACTGCATCTCCATACGTTCCCTTCTTTGATTCAGCATCAGCCTGTGCCTGTGCCCATGTATCGTGATCGGCTATGGTAAGCCGGTGAAATTTAGACTTACCAAATGGTGGAATAAGTTTTGAAGCTATACCCGCCTTACTTAGTTTCTTAGCGTAATCCATAGCCAAATCTCCGTCAACGGCACTAGAGATAACTACATAGTAACGACTGGTACGGGCATTTAGTACTTCTATATTTCCTTCAACAGGTACCGCATTGGCTTCTTCTGCTTCCCTCCTCAGTCTTTCCTCTTCATCACGCTTTCTTTTATCTTCGGCAGCCAATTTTTC
>CAZVFM010000363.1:0-2208 GCA_964626095.1 uncultured Roseivirgaceae bacterium
GATCTCTGTTTGACTCAACATTTTACCCACCTGATCCATAAGGTTTATTCTTACAGGTTCAGGAAGGCTCTCGCTGAACTGAATGTTTAACACTTTGTTGGCGGGGTTAGGGTAGAGTGATAATTTGTTGTTACCAAGCGAGAAGTCTTCCGTGCCAGTTACCAGTGGGGGATCTGCAATATTTCTTCTAATATCTGCCTGGTATACATCTTTTGAATCTTCATTTTGAAGGAATACAATTACTGCCAAATCATTTTCAGGAGCGAATAATTGGTTAGGGTTCCATTTATATGGTCCAAACTCAACGGGTATATTAGCAGGAAGGATTTCGTTAATTTTAGTTCCTGCTGCGTTTGGAAGCATCTTTCTGAGCACAAATTCAAAGTCAGTTTCTAAACTGGGGACACTGGTCAACCCTAAACTACTTAGAGAAATATTTTCTTCTAGAATGGCTACGTGAAGTACAGTATTTGCAGGGAGATCAACAAGTGGAGTTACGGTTACACTAACTTCTATTTCGCCATCTGTATTTGACGCAGCGTTGATATTGATGGTAGCTCCAGCACTTTGCAAAGTTTGAAGACTGAATAGTGCAGGCCCCCATTGAGAGAAGAAAGGTGATGCAGGTGTTTCGTTGGTTCTGCCATCTAGTCTTGCTCTTGGTGTTTGTGTAATACCATAAAATAGGGCTCTTGCACTTGGATCATTAGGGTTGAGCTTATTGATCGGATCATCAGGACCAGGGAAAGATGTGTGGTAATTCAATTTTACTAATTCAATTTCACTGCTACCACTATTAAAGTTTTTAAGTTCGTTTGCTTCAAAGAGCGTATTAGCAACCTCGTGCGTGTTACTAAAATTTTCGATGAGTACAGTCCTTGTTCTGCTGCCAATGAAGAAATTGTCAAAGGCAAAACCATCAAAATTCTCTGGGTTAGTAAGTATATTATCACCGGAAGCAAAGGCTAATCTAAATACTACATTGTCGCGATTGGCAGGAGCAATGTCATCCAAGGTGTGCTTTGAATTGGCCCAATCAGTATCTCTTCCAGACCACCCATAGAAATTCAATGTTTGGCCGCCCGGTCTGGCAGACAAACCTAATTCATTATACCAGTCGACTCCGGGGCTATTTCCGGTAATATTTGTTCCTAAAACGTTCCAAACTTTAGTTTGATCATCAATTAATTTATCATCCAGAGAATATTGAAGTACAACTCCATCAGCACCAGATATTAAATGCCTCCAGGTATCAAATGAAATCATGGGTCTTTCCAGGTTGCTAAAATTAAAGCAAGGACTATATACAAATGATTGATCTGCGTTAGGATATTTTTCGGTAAGGCTCGTAATCCAAACATTATTTTCTGAAGTGATGGTGGTTTTATCGGCTTGGCCAATAATCCAGCTTGATCCGGGATGTGTTACCCAGCCTTCATTACTTAGATCGAAACTACTGAAGTAGGACTCAGTATTATTAATAATTTCTCTCTGTAATAGTGTAAATTCTTTTTCAATGGTTTTTGGACATCCGTTGGCCGAAGTTACTTGCATGTCAATGATGTATACGCCAGCTTCAGTAATATCCGATGAAGCATTGTATAGTCCTTCTATTCCTGCGCCAGATTCAAGGTAATTTCCTAACGTAATATTTGTGAGTGTTTTGGCTTCCCAAAATATTTGGTTTGTGTTTAGTGTTCCAAGACTGGCAGAAAATATGATTTCAGAGTCCTCTGAAAAGCAACTATTATTTAGTGTAAAATCAATTGCACCAAGAACTTCATAAGTAACTTGAAGTGGTTCACTTTGGCAATTATTAACCTCAAGCACGCCATAAAACTGGTTTAACGTCTGAGATAGAGCAGTTGCTGAGGGTGTAAAAGTGAGCCGGTCATCAACCAGTTCAGCGCCAAGAAGTAATGGATTATTATACCATTTAACGTCAAATCTAGGGTCATCATCTAGGAGTGAGTCATCCAGGTTTGTTACTAAAACAGCTTCAATAGTAGATAAGTCAGTAACACAAATCTGATTTCCAGGGGCATTTACAACTGGAATTTCTGGTGTACGATTTATTCTGAAATCAACTGTTGAAATGGCGGTTGTATCATTACATCCTTTTATATCTTCAAACGCATAAAATATCTGAATATTCTTAGTGACGTAATCTTCAGTATCAAAAAGTGAAGTACCTCTTCCTGGATGAAA
>CAZVFM010000363.1:2218-2537 GCA_964626095.1 uncultured Roseivirgaceae bacterium
AACACGAAGCCATCAGTTGAGTTTCCACTAATTATTGATAGACTGTTATTGCCTTCATTCGGATCCAGGCTTGGTGTAGTAAAAAATGTGAAGTTGGTACCCGGATTTTGAGCCTCGTTTTTAATTAGATCAATAGAATTTTCACTTGTACAAAAAACGGTGTTGTCAAGAGGGTTAAATGCTAAGTTGGGTTTTAAGTTGATAATAAGATCTTGTGAGCCTAAAGTTCTTTCCTGGTTGGTGAAGATATCCCTTACGTTATACCGAATTGTTATTAGGCCCCCTAAATTACCATTATCAATTCTCGCTTGCGATAAGT
>CAZVFM010000364.1:0-2510 GCA_964626095.1 uncultured Roseivirgaceae bacterium
TGCATGAATATGTTTCTGATATACCTGAGCTGGCAGATTTGGCGGCAAAGAATGGATTAGAAATATTAGACGTGCGCAAGCCAAAGAAATTCAAAGACCTGCATTTCTGGACAGGTAAAATCCGTGAAGTAAAATGCCCCAAGGTATCTGTTTTAGGTACCGATTGCGCTTTAGGTAAAAGAACTACAACGCGATTCTTAATGCAGGCCATGCAAAAGGCAGGTTACAAAGCAGAAATGATTTATACCGGTCAAACCGGATGGATGCAGGGCGCTAAATATGGTTTTGTTTTTGATTCCACCTTGAATGATTTTATTTCCGGAGAAATGGAACATGCGGTATGGGAATGTTATCAAAACGAAAAGCCTGATATTATTTTTATTGAGGGACAATCTTCTTTGCGCAATCCCAGCGGTCCGGCAGGAGCGGAATGGATAGTTTCTGCGGAAGCAAAGTATGTGGTGCTGCAACACAATCCTGCAAGAAAGCAATACAAAGACATGGAGTTTTATCCGGCTTGTATTGCGCAACCCAAAGATGAAATTGATTTGATGAAAATTTACGGTGGCGAAACAGTGGCCGTTACCATCAATACCGCCAAGATGAAAGAAGAGGAGGCCAGGACTGCAAGAAAAGAATTAGAAAATGAATTAGGTATTCCTGTAATACTTCCTTTAGAAGATGGGGTAGACAGCCTAGTTCCGGTTTTTGAAAAAATCATTAAAGAACATAAGCAATAAAATTAAACTTCATATAACCTCCTCTCCTTTGGAGAGGATTGAGGTGAGGTCATAAAGAAGATTTTATTGCTTTAAAAAAATTAAAACATGACTAAAATAAAAGACATCAAAGTTTGGAGTGCAGATTTAGGCAATCAAAGACCTTACACCATTACTTTTAAAACAGTGGATGAAGTACGCAATGCATTTGTGTTGATTACTTTGGACAATGGCATTAGCGGTTTAGGCTCAGGAAATCCCAGTGAGTATGTAGTAGGGGAGAACCTTATACAATGTATGGCCGCACTCGAATTAAATAATCTTGATTTTCTTATCGGCAGAGATATTCGCACAATCAATCAACTGAATTTTGAAATATTAAATAAGTTTCCCAAAAATCCTGCGGCAAGAGCAGCACTTGATATTGCATTATTAGATGCTTTTACAAAGCAACTCAACATTCCACTGGTGCAGTACTTCGGACAGAAAATTAAATCCATGCCTACATCAAATACCATTGGTATTAAGAATGTTGAAGAGACATTGAAAGAGGCCGAAGAGTTTAAGGGAATGGGTTTTACCATTTTGAAAGTTAAACTTGGTAAGGATCTGGAAGAAGATATTGAACGCATGGTAAAACTGCGTGAAGTTTATGGCAATTACTTTACCATTCGCATCGATGCCAACCAAGGTTATACTGTAGCTCAAACTATTGATTTCTATCAACGCACAAAACACCTTAACATAGAATTGATTGAGCAACCGCTTCCGGCCAAAGCCATTGATGAAATGCGCGGCCTTCCCGAAGAGGTTAAAAAGATTGTAGCTGCAGATGAATCGCTGATAAGTCCCAAAGATGCTCTTGAGTTGGTAAAGCCACCTTATGCTGCAGGTATTTTCAATATCAAAATCATGAAGTCTGGTGGGCCAAGCCAGGGATTAAAGATTGCAGACATTGCTTATACAGCGGGCATTGATTTATTCTGGGGATGTAATGACGAAAGTTTGGTGAGCATAACCGCTTCCTTGCATGCAGCCTTTGCTTGTCCGCATACAAAATACATTGACCTTGACGGAAGTTTGGATCTTGCCCAAGATGTAGCCAAAGGTGGTTTTATTATCAAAGATGGTGTGATGTCTTGCTCGGATAAACCCGGACTTGGTGTTGAGCTAATCTAATCAACTACCATATTTAAGCGTCAGCTTAACTTGTCCAGCATGATAGGCGGTATGTGTCATTATACGTGCCAATGCTTCTGCCTTGGTCACTGTACCAAATTCTTTTGTACTTATTTCTTCACTCCAGGCATCATCTTCTTGTGCGACAATCGCTTTTTCAAGGTGTTGCCCTCCCTCACTTAAAAATCGAGTTAACTCATCAAGACGAACGAATTTGTTTTTATCTGTAGACTGATTACCCATAGTAAGAATGGTAACCTTAATATCCTGACCAAAAACATTTTTAGCGAAAAGATGCTCTACTTCAGCAATATGCCTTAACAGCCATCCAATAGGATTGCTATCAATGTGTAGTTTTTTTGAAAGAATTTCTTCTTTGATTTCTGGAAGCAGATTAGTTAACCGTGTTCTGCCCATTTTCCACATACTTAATATTTCATTACTAGTCATGCCGGCAAGGTATAAAAATTAAACACCCATTTCAACAATAATAAAAGCTTGTATCAAAACTGTACTTATGCAGTAATTGCAGCAAAAAAATAGCCCCGACACTTCTGTCGGGGCTTCAACCTAAACCTAAACCCACATTCCAACTTCACTGCTTTTAACGCT
>CAZVFM010000365.1:0-2503 GCA_964626095.1 uncultured Roseivirgaceae bacterium
CAAGAAAGAACTTGGTCGAAAGGTGGGTTCAAGGCATACAAGGATAAGGGTAAATGGAAAACTAATCTAGCCATTCTTAATCGAGGTGTTATGATTGAACCACACCTGTATTTAGCATTTGAGAATCAGCAAGATGCTCAAAAAGCTATGGGTGAGCACCTTTGTCTTTGTAGAAATGAAGATGTAATGTTCCCAAGTGAGTTATTGGCAATGTCAGAATATGCGTTTGACACACTAGAAGGCTTCGAATTACTCTTTGATGGGGATGAAGATTCGTTGTTCAAAGTGGGGCATAATCGCTTTGATGATACCAATGAAATGTTTGGACATCTAAAGGTGTTTGGTAATCCTATTCGTCAACGATCAATCTAATTCTTCATGAACGCATTACATGAGATTCGTGCAAAGGGCATTGACGGCGGCGGCACTACACTTTTAGAGCACACACAACACGTTGTCTGGGCAATTGAGGTCTTTGCAGATAATTATCAATTTGATTTTGATAAGAATTTAGCAGTCAAAGCAGCAGCACTACATGATTTAGGAAAGGCACATATTCATTTTCAACACAAAATCAGACACGAGACGAATTATAAATCCATGATGGAAAAAGACGAATGGAATTATACGCATCGTCATGAATTGTCGTCTTTGGCCTTTTTACCTGTTTTCCCCAAGAATGAATGGAATGCTCTGATTGATATGGTCGTAGCACATCATAAGTCAATTGAGAATGATAAACGAGAGCGCGGAATTCTTGATTTGCAAAACAACGATAGATTTTGGTTAGAAAACCATATAAAGGATTGGGCAAATTGGTCGTCTTACGGATTTCAAATATTGGAAAATTTTGGTATTAAAACTCGTCCAATTTCAAAAGAAGAAGCGGAAGAAGCTTTAGAATATGCCTTGGAATATTGCGAAAGTAAACGTTGGGGATGGTCGCCTTTGCGAGGATTATTGATGTCGGCAGACCATTTTGCTTCAGCTTTTATTGAAGCAACACCTAATAAGTTAAAAGACTTATTCGTTACGCCCGATTTGAGTTTTTACAGAAACCCTAATCGTGGAAGTGACTTGTATCCACTTTCACAAATTGAAACAGAAAACAACAAACCACATACGATTGTAGTCGCACCTACGGGAGCAGGAAAAACCGATTTTCTTTTGAAAAGATGCAAAGGGCGAATTTTCTACACTTTACCTTTTCAAGCCTCGATTAATGCTATGTATGAACGCATCAAAGGAGACATTAAAAACGAAAATCCGAATGTAGATGCTAAAGTAAGAGTTTTACATTCAACTTCTGCTCTGTTGGTGAAAGGCAATAAGGAAGCGGAAACATTGCAACACTTTGGCGGTGCATCTATCAAAGTACTTACACCGCATCAATTGGCGGCTATAGTGTTTGGAACGGCAGCGTATGAAAGCATCATGCTTGATTTACAAGGTACTGATGTCATTTTGGATGAAATACATACCTATTCTGATGTTGGTCGTTCGATGGTTTTGGAGATTGTTCGGACACTTTTACGCTTAGATTGTCGAATTCACATTGGCACAGCTACGATGCCTACACTTTTGTATAATGAGGTATTGAAATTATTAAAAGAGCATGGAGAAGTATATGAGGTAAAGCTACCCGATGAAGAATTAGATAAATTTGACCGTCATGTTGTACATAAAATGGAAAATGAAGCAGAGATAGACGCGGTACTTGAAAAAGCATTTGACCAAAAAGAAAAGGTTTTGGTCATTTTCAATACTGTAAAGAAAGCACAGGAAGAGTATAGACGGCTTACGCAATTGTTTCCTAGTGTGCCGTCAATGCTTATTCACAGCCGTTTTAGACGTGGTGACAGAGTAAAATTAGAAAGCCGCTTAAAGTCAGAGTTTAACGGTGATGGTTCAGATATATATGGCGATGGACTAAAGCCTTGTTTTGTTGTTTCCACGCAGGTAGTAGAGGTTAGCTTAGACATTAGCTTCGATAGAATGATTACGCAGGTCGCTCCCTTAGACGCTTTAATACAACGGTTTGGGCGTGTCAATAGAAAGCGTACAAAAGATACGATTGGGGAATATAGGCCAGCCCATGTTATTCAATTGATTGGAAATGCTTTGCCTTATAAGACAGAAACACTAAAGGCAAGTTTTGAGCAATTACCCGATGGTGAAGTATTGAAAGAACGGAGTTTACAGGCTAAAATCGATATAGTTTATCCAACTTTGGACACTAAGGAAATTGATGTGCATTTGATTTATCACAATGGCCAATATCGAATTAAAGAACTTTGCCATAAACCTAACGCGGTTATTGTGGACGCCCTCGAAATCGAAAGTGCGACCTGTATTTTAGAATGTGATAAAGAAAAGTACGAGAAGGCTCGGTGGGATGAACGCATACCGCTGGAGATTCCTATGAATTTTAAAACCATTTCAAGATATAAAAATCAATATGTACAGCTTGATAAAGGTGCATATCCCTTTGTCATTCCTCAAG
>CAZVFM010000366.1:0-2479 GCA_964626095.1 uncultured Roseivirgaceae bacterium
TACCCAAATTGGCGTTCCGAAATTTCGGAACAGTGGTTAAATCAAGCTTTGTGTCAGCCAACTGGCAGACTTCGAAATCGCCACCTTCGGGTAGCTGCAAAACATACAGCATTTGACGGAATCTAAAACAGGAATTGATAATGAGTGAAATAACCTTAAAAGGAATACCGACTCTTAGAATTCTTGACTATCAGGAAGCAATAGATTTTTACATACAAGCACTTGGGTTTAGAATTGATTGGGAACATCGATTTGGACCAAATGAACCTGTCTATATGCAAATTTCCAGGAATGGACTAACACTTCACCTTTCAGAAAACAAGAGATTTCGAACAGGTGTGATAGTCTTTGTCGAAAGTAAAAATCTAAATGAACTATATTCGGATTTGAATGCTAGGCAAAATAAAATTACATTGACCAAACCTGAAAGAACTAATTGGCAAACTATACAAATGCAAATCGAAGACCCATTCGGAAATTTACTACGATTTAATGAGAATGTAAATGAATAAAAACGCTGTACAATATTGTATAATAGCAATAACGGGTGATGTGGTGAAATCAAGGTCTGTGCATTTAATAAATTTTTGTGGTGGCGGACAGGTAATCATCTTGAAATCCGCTACTGTTCTTAAACTTGACCGTTAGTGGTAAGCTTAAAAAGACAAACCAGATGAATAAATTACTTCTCTCTCTTTTAATTAGTCTACCATTTCTATTTGCCTCTTGCGGAGTTTTTTTGCAGAAGTCAGGAGTGAAAAACTATACACCAAAAGAAAAAATCACGCAAAAGGGACTCAATAAATATCAATATGATTTTCTTTATTTAAGCAAATTGCTAGAAGAAGGATTTCCGCAGTTAGACAGCATACTTCCAAAAGATGAACGCGAAAAACAAATTCAACAAATTATGGCTACATTAGTAATGGTAGATAACAACACCGATTTTGTTATTCAAACAAGAAAATATCTATCAAATCTAAAAAATCAGCATACGACCATTTATTTAAGTCAGGAATTTAAAAGTGTCTATCCGTATGTAATTTATATCTCATCAGATGATTGGTATTTACTTAATTATTCCAGGAAATATGACAGTTTACAAATCGGTAAAAAGCTTATTGAGATTAATGGGTTAACTACAAAAGACGTAGAGAACCGTTTGATAGATTATACTTTCGCTGAGAATAAAATTAACCAACAATTTGAGGTTCGTTATTTGCAACTTTACAATAAGCCACAGTACTTAAAAGAAGTTGGCGTAACGCTAGAAGAATTTGAGCCATTAAAATTGACATTTGAAGACCAATCACAAATTGAATTATCGCCAATATCTACCCAAAGTAAAGTTGACGTATTTGATATTTCATTTAAAGAAAATCCCATTACTAAATACCAAAATGAAACTTATTTTTATAAACTGAACAAAGAAGAGAATTTTGGTTACCTGCAATTCAACAGATGCCACGATAAAATAGATATATTGGAAGGCATTGAAAGCTATGTAAGACCTTGGCTTCAACCGATAGCGAGAGGCTATATAAAAAAGCAGTTTAGAAAAGAGAAACCTTCCAAACGAATTACATATTTTTATAACCCTAAATATCCTGTTTTTAAAGATTTTTTGTGGGAACTTGTCGATAGTCTGAATACCAATAAAATAGAAAATCTAATTATTGACCTGAGGAACAACCCAGGAGGAAATCTTACACTTGGAAAACAACTTATGTATTTTCTTACAGATAAGGATACACTTAAAGGATTTAAAGATTTTGCTTTTACCTCAGATATGTATAAAAAATACTTTAAAAAAGAATATAGAGATTTACAGGAGCAATATCCTCAGGGTGTACCCCAAAGAGATTTAGTGCAAACCAATATGGGTGAAGATTTATTTTTTGAGATTACAGATAGTAATTCAAAATACTTCATTCAAAGGAGTCGCCCACTCTTCAAAGGCAATATTTACATCATTTCAAATTATAGGACAGGTAGTGCAGCGGCAATGCTAACTACTTTATTTCAGGACAATGGTATTGGAACAGTGATTGGCACAAGTGTAGGAAATAATCCTATAGGCGCGACTACTTATACACCAATGGAACTTCCAAAAACAAAAGCTAAAATATCTATAGCGACAACATATATAGAACGCCCAAACAAAACTAATGGAAATATTCAAATGCCTGACATTTGGATTGAATATACAATTGACGATTTGTTAAATGGAAAAGACCCATATTTAGAAATTATAAAGAAGCAAATAAAAGAGAAAGCCAGCCACTAACACGGGTTTTGCTTCAGACGGGGTTACCCCGATAAATCGGGGCAGGCTGTGCAAACTTCAAGCTTTGTGCTTCTGTTCGAGTTCTGTGCTGGTTAACAGTTTTGTACTCCGAAACCCGCCCGAACGCAAAACCGCAAAACGTTAGCGGGCATTGTAAAGGACGACACCAAACGAAAAGACAAATGGAAGAAA
>CAZVFM010000367.1:0-1001 GCA_964626095.1 uncultured Roseivirgaceae bacterium
TGATAAGTACCAGTCATGCCATCCATGATATCCACAAAATAGTATTTTGTCCTTTCCTGCATAACTTCTTGCTATTCTTGCGGCAACTACCATCGCCTCTCCTCCCGTTCTAGTATACCTGACCATTTCGGCCCATGGGTGTATTTTAATTAAAAGTTCAGCCAACTCAACTTCTTCAGGAGCGTTAAGAGTACTCATTACGCCCTTTCCAACTGCCTTAATAACCGCCTGATCTACGTCATTATCGGCATAGCCAAGGATACACGATCCAATACCCATATAGCTCAAATCATAAAACTCGTTTCCATCCAGATCCCATACTTTACATCCAGAAGCCTTGCTATAGTAAGAAGGCCAATGATCTGGTAAATGCATTTCTGGTCTTTTCGATAGTAATTGAGTTCCTCCAGGGATCAATTGTTTAGCTCTTTCGTATAATTGCTGAGATTTTCCCATGATTTTGATCAATATTTAAATATTCAATAAATCAATCCTTCTTCAAGGAATTCAAGTATCCCTCATTACGGACTATACCACTGTTAATTTTTGCTAAATGAGGATGCCTACTGATCTCTTCCAAAACATCTTTTGTCCTAAAATTTGGATTCTGTGGGTAAAGATTGTTGAAGATTTCACTCAAAAAATTATAGTCTTCGACCTGATCTAGAGTCCATCTCATGTGTGATATATTTTTATCATTCTTAACACTCAGGAGTTTGAATTTGTTGGGATTTTTCTTGATAAAGGGCGTGACATGCTCCCGATCGGATTTAAGTACCGACTCCTTCCAGGCAAATTCTAACGATTCAAAAGTAAATATTTCAGCGTCAAGGCCATCAGGGTAAGTTTCCTCAAGTGTGTTACTCGAATAATCAACCTTGGCGAGCAAATGTTGATGGCCAATCAAATCTATAATTTCCGGATCGATCATGGGACAATCTGATGTGATTCGAATTACGTTTTCGGGTCTTAATAATCGCGCTGCTTGATAATAGCGATCT
>CAZVFM010000367.1:1011-2474 GCA_964626095.1 uncultured Roseivirgaceae bacterium
CCTCTGATCCAACAAACACACGAAACCCATGACTTGCACTGAATGAAACAATGCTAAGGTCTTGCTTGCCAATTGTAGTTGCGACAATAATGTCATCCACAAATTTACTTTGACTTACCCTTGTAACAACGTGCTCCAAAATCGTCTTCCCGCCTAAATCCATCATGACTTTGTTAGGAAAGCGGGTGGACCCCATCCTAGCCTGAACAATTGCTAAATTCATATTAACTCTTCCATTTATAAGGCAGTAACATATCCTCATTACTTTCTATTAAACCTTCAAGTATGCCTAATTCTTTATCCCCAATCCCCTCTTTTAAAGCCAGAATATTCTCATTTAGATTATTTACAGAATCTACACCAATAATTATCTTATCTATACTCGGGTTTTTATATACAAAATTTAGGAATAATGACTGTAATGATTTTCCGCTTTCAGCAGACAATCTGGCAGCCTCTTCAATTTTTGGCTTAATTGGATTAAAGTAATTATCTAATAATTCACTCGGCTTAAAAATCAGGCCTTGAAGGAATATGCTTCTACAATGAATCTCTACAGAGTTTGTTTTAAGTAAATTAAAATAAGGATCAAATCTTCTATCGAATACACTAAAAGGTATTTGGACCAAATCTATTTTAATATTTCTCTCAAGAATATATTCTAAGTCTATTGGATGATATAAGGAGAACCCAATTTTGTTGATAACTCCCATGTCTTTAAGTTCTTCTAACTCTCCCCATAAACTAATGTTCGACTTGAATTGCAAAAAATCATGAAACAAGGCGCCTTCTAATCTTCTTATTCTTAACTTTTTCAAAGACTCATCAATACTATCCGAAACTTTCTTGTTCCTGGATAGTTTGGTAACTATTTTGAAAGACCTTGATGTTTCAATTTGGCCTATAACCTCTTCACTGTTCCCATAGTCTGAAGCCGTGTCAATCAAAGAAATGTTATGTTTAGCAGCTATTCGTATTATCTCCGTTACAGTCTGAATGTCAGGTTTTCCGATGGAATTATTAATTCCATAGTTAAGTCCAAATTGAACAGAACCCAGTCCAATTTTCATTCTTCAATTGTAAAAGTTGAATCAACATGTTCCCTAATCAAGTTTCGTAAACTTTCAACAGTCTCCCAATCAGAATTTTCACCTGAGTTATAGCTAAACCCTTGTTTGACTTCCACGCCTTTACGATCAGCCTTGTATTTATCGATATTAAATGCAGGATGTTGCGGTAAGATAACGTAGTGCTTGCCTAGGTCAAGAGTATTGAATGAATCAGACATTGTAATCATTTCCTCGTGCAATTTCTCACCGGGACGAATACCCAAATTTACAATCTTACATTTTGGCCCCACGGCTTTAGCCACATCAAGTATTCTATATGATGGAATTTTTGGAACAAAAATTTCTCCTCCCCAAGCATTTTCTATTGCATTAAATACCATTTCACAGCCATCT
>CAZVFM010000368.1:0-2465 GCA_964626095.1 uncultured Roseivirgaceae bacterium
AAAGATTAATTATTAAAAAGTACCACGCCCAACTGAAAACTTAGGGCAGAGAAATTTTTCACATCAAAGTAATCATTCTTGTTAGTGGCGTAATCATATCCAATAGCTGCTTTCAGCCCTAATGTTGAATACTCTTTGAAACGATATAATGCACCCACCTCAGGCCTGATGGTAAAACTGGTTGTATTGTCAGCGTCAGAGTAGGCATTGTAGTAAATAGTGTACTCTGTAAATGCCACACCTGCTGAAAGGGACGTATAAGGAATAAACAAGCCCGTGGTTTTGAAATAATACTGACCATTTACTGTTAAGCTATAATAATACATGTAATTGAAAACATCTGTGGTTATGGCGCCATCAGGTAACTGGTAGGTTTGCCGAGGAACATAGTCATCAAGCACTGAAAAACTACCATCAATACCAGCGCCAAATCGTTCAGTTATAAACTTTGTAAATCCCAGGCGAGCTCCGCGTGAACTAGTCTTGCTAACAAAATCAGTATACGTAGGTCTAAGTGTAACCCAGCTTACATGAAAAGCGGACTCAGCAACCTGAGCATTTGCTGCAACAAAAGCAAAAAGAAATATCAGAATAAGCTTAGTCCTCATGCTTAGTTATTTTGAATATAAGGTGATTGAATAAAAGCCTGGTCAATAGCTTCTAGGGTTTTTCCACGCAGGTCGAACGTTGTGTATAAATCACCTATAGACGCCTTCCATATTACTTTGTATCTATTCCCATTAAGCGCATAGTTTTTGATATCAACAATTTCAATAACCATGGTTGCATAATTAGAATAATACGTTTGAACAATGGGGTAGTAATATCCATAGTAACTGTAGTAACCCGAATAATACCCCGGATAATTTATCGTTTGAAAAAAACTGAAATTATCCAGCACTGCAATATTTACCGCAAAGTCTGGATCATTCTCATCCGTTACTTGCTGAAAGCCCGCACCTGAAAGTTTTTCTTTTACGCGTTCAACTACTGGAGTAACATAGCCATTGGGAATGCTCATGTTTACACCATCGATCAGTACCGTATCGGAACTGGTATTGGAAACAAATCCTATGGTATCCTCACGAATAATAAATGTGCTATACGTAGTAAATACGTTAAACAGCTCAGAGATAGAAGGTTCATCATAACGGGTTTGCACCACCATATCCTTTGCCAAATCGCCTGATTCTGGCTGAAGGTCGCAGGCCGTGGCACCCAGAAGAAAGGCTTGTATCAGGAGAAAATACTTCTTCATAATTGTCAAACGAATAATATGGATACTTAGTGCCTTAGACACAGTAAAAACACACAAGGTTTAAATTGAGTTTAAATCAAGTCAAAGAAACCCGAATTTCGCCAGCGTAGACAATGTCTGTTCATACCTGCTGTCGCGTTCATAATATCGGTTTGCCAAAACAACGTATAAAATTTCTTTGGCAGGAACGGAAACATAATGACAGTAAAACCCACCTTGCGTGCCAGTATGTGCTACAATTTTATCTCCGGCCTTAGTAGTATCAATAAACCACGATGTTCCTATAAACGGTTCATAATCACTTTTCCAGTTGTGTGGTTTGAAAATCCGATGCGATTCTTTTATTGTTTCATGCGAAGCAAACAAAGCTTTTTGCATCGCCCGTTCGAATAAAATCAATTCATCCACCGAACTCCATACACCTCCATTTCCTGCTGCTGCAAAAGTTGGCTCTTCGCCATAGTCCTTCTCCATCCATTCGCCTTTTACATTTATATAGCCATGCGAAACACCGGCTTCCGGATGCGGTCCATCTGTTATTGTGCTTGTTACCATACCGGCTGGTTTAAAAATCCTCTCCTCAATAAATTTCTGCCACTTCATTTCACTTACCTGCTCAATAATCAAGGCAAGTGCATTAAATGCAGGGTTGGAGTATTCATAATGTTCACCAGAATTAAAGTGAAGTGAATCGGCTTGCATAATAGGTGCCCAGTTTTCTTCATCTTTTGCCGTAAGGTAAAAGACTGAATCTTCTCTGATCTTTCGGATGTCGGGCAAACCCGAGGTGTGCGTAAGCAAATGGTGAATTGTTACAGATTCTGCAATGGTCTTATTCCTGAAATCCGGAAAGTATTTTCCGATCGGATCATCCAGCGAAAGCTTGCCTTCATCTCGTAGCATCAGTATTCCATAAGCCACAAAAGGTTTGGATATAGAGCCGAGGTTAAAAAGTGTTTTGGATGAGATCTGTTCTTTGGTAATGAGATCGGCAAGTCCGTATGATTTCAAGAAAAGCACTGAATCTCCTTTAAGAATCAACAAACACGAACCCGGATCACTTGCATTAAATTCGGATGAAAAGTAGTTATCAACCTCTTCAGCAAACGTGGAAGTTTTTTCTTGTGGTGTGCATGCCGCCAGCAACAGAATGATGATGGGAAGTAAAAAATGTTTGGCAAAAGCAAAATCGCGGCTGTCGTGTGCC
>CAZVFM010000369.1:0-2448 GCA_964626095.1 uncultured Roseivirgaceae bacterium
TGCGCTATACCATCATGGGTGAAGAACTTTTTGATAAAGCTTTCAAAGAATATGCTCAACGTTGGATGTTCAAGCACCCCAAGCCAGCAGATTTTTTCCGCACGATGGAAGATGCCTCCGGTGTTGATTTGGATTGGTTCTGGAGAGGTTGGTTCTACTCAACCGACCATGTGGATATTGAAGTGGATGAGGTGAAGTGGTTTAAACTGCGAGAAGAACAAGTTGATCCGGAAAGAAAGGGCAGACGTACACAGGCAGGTAATCTGGCTTCAAAACAAAGCAGCTCAGGAACTAAAGCAAGCGACTTTAGTAATGGTCCGCAGGAGTTTAACGTATTGAATACTCCGCCTAACATGTATGGAGAGTTTCAGAATCGTGTTGATGACAATGCCATTCGTACGAAGCTGGAAGGAAAAAATATTTATGAGATAAAATTGAAAAATGCCGGTGGCCTGGTTTCTCCGGTAATCATTGAATTTACGTACAAAGACGGCTCAAAAGAAATTGAAAAACTACCTGCAGAAATATGGCGCTTCAATGAAAGTGAAGTGAGCAAGGTTTTTGTGAAAGAAAAAGAAGTAATAAACATTGTGATTGATCCCAATGCAGAGACCGCAGATATAAATACGGCTAACAACATATTTCCAAAGCGTGAAGCACCCTCAAAGTTTGACGAATTGAGAAGAGGGAACTAATTAGCATAGAGAAATTATAAAAAATATAAAGTTGCGTCATTGCGAGGGAGTTTGACTGACATCTAAAATTATGGAGATCGGAAACGATCGAAGCAATCTATTAGTTGAAAGTCTATGACCATTTAGATTGCTTCGCTCCACAAGTTGTGATTTAATTTAATGAATTAACCAGGAGCTCGCAATTGACGACAAACTTTTAAGCAGCTATTTCTATTTTATCAAATCAGCCAATCGACCGAGATCAACATTACCACCTGATAAAATAATTGCAACCCTTTTGTATTTAAATTTTTCTTTCTGCTTGAGCATGGCGGCCAAGGGAACAGCACAAGACGGCTCAATCACAATTTTCAATTTTTCTATCACAAGTTTTAAAGCATGAGTAATCTCATCATCATTTACCGTGATTATTTCTTTCACATGCTCTTTAATGATGGGAAAAGTTTTATCTCCTAAAGAAGTAAGCAAGCCATCGGCAATGGAATTGGCCTGTGAGGCTTCAATCTTGCCGCTTTTTAACGAACGATAAGCGTCATCCGCACCCTCCGGCTCTCCGGCAATTACCTGAGTATGCGGAGAGAAGTATTTAGCGGCCAGTGCAGTGCCGCTTAATAATCCGCCCCCACCAACAGGGGTCATAATAATGTCTATGTCTTTTTCATCTTCAAAAATTTCCTTAGCTGCCGTGGCCTGTCCGGCTATCACCTCATAATTATTGAAGGGGTGAATTTCATATGCCCCAGTACGCTTAATCACTTCCGCCAGTGTTGTTTCTCGTGCTTCCAGTGTGGGTTCACATTCAAATATTTTTCCACCATAGCTTAGCACACCTCTCTTTTTAATACCAGGTGCTGTGCGCGGCATCACCACCAATGCATCGATGCCACATAATTTTCCGGCACGCGCCAATGCCTGCGCATGATTACCGGATGAGTGTGTAGCCACGCCTTTTTTTCTTTCTTCATCTGATAAAGAAAGTACCGCATTCATGGCACCGCGCGCCTTGAAAGCACCAATCTCTTGGAAGTTTTCGCATTTAAAGAAGATTTCGCATCCAGCCATTTCATTGATGTCTGCATTTCTCATCAATGGTGTGCGTTTGATATAAGGCTTTATGCGCTCATGCGCTTCGATGATGTTGTTTTTATTTACCATATTTAACCACAGAGAACACAGAGGTTCACAGAGAATTATATTATAACTCGTTTGATTCCTTCTTTGAGGAGTTTAACATTAAAATTAATTAACAACCCAATTTTACATTTTGCCAATTTCATATAAGTCATGATTTGTGCCATATGTATATCAGTTAATGAATCAATGGATTTTATTTCAACAATAACTTTATTTTCTACCAGCAAATCAATTCTATATCCACAATCCAGCTTAACATCCTTATAGACCAATGGCATTGGCTTTTGTCTTTCAACTTACAATCCGTTATGAACAAGTTCAAAATATAAGCATTCTTCATAGGCAGATTCCAATAATCCAGTTCCTAACTCTTTGTGGACATTTATAGAAGCCCCGATAATTTTCTCTGTAATCTGATTTTCAACCATAAACTCTGTGCTTCTCTGTGTTCTCCGTGGTTTAAAAATCAGTGAGCCTCTAACCAATTCTTTCCTATTCCCACTTCAACCTGCATGGGCACTTCTAATTGAGCTGCAGCCTCCATCAATTTGATTACATTTTTCTTTACATGCTCCTGTTCGTCTTTATGCAAATCGAAAACCAATTCATCATGCACCTG
>CAZVFM010000370.1:0-2427 GCA_964626095.1 uncultured Roseivirgaceae bacterium
CGAAGTGATAAACTGATTGCGGATGGTAAAAGCAAATGTTAAAGGAATGGTATTTGTATTTTGTAAATGCCCTCTTGAACTCGCTTGCTCAAATAAAAATCCGGCACCGCCATAAAAGTTAACATAGCTGGAGCCATATCCCGGATAGAGTTTATCAAACAACTCTTTGGTGAAATAGAGCGAACCAATATTGTCAAGTGCTTTAGCAAAGTGATTTCCAAAGTTTGGGTAAATGGTATTGTACAAATAATCAGGCACAATGGGATTGTTGCTGCTGTTCTTTCCCGGATCGAAATAAAAATTCATGTTGGTGCCCATCTCGTGGTGGTCGGTCATTACATAAGGTCTCCATTGATGAAAGAACTTCATGCGATTTTTACTTTCCGGATGTATGCCTAAGAACCAATCGCGGTTCAAATCAAACCAGTAATGATTGGTTCTGCCACCGGGCCATACTTCTGTATGTTCACGATCGATGCCATCGGCTACCAAAGCTTTTGCTTTGTGCATGTTAGCCCAGTTGGAATGCCTGTCGCGGCCATCGGGATTATAAACAGGATCAAGTAGAATGACCATTTCTCTCAGCCAGGTATTGGTTTCTTCTGATTCGTTGGCCACTAAATAATAAGCAGTAAGCATGGCAGCCTCTGTGCTCGAAGGTTCGTTGCCATGCACATTGTATCCCAAATGAATCACCAATGGTTCATTGTCGGCCGTTGTTGATGTATTGCGTGTTAAATGTTTTTGCCTGATGTCTTCCATGCGTGCATGGTTTTGCGGACTCGTAATGATGGCAGTTATCTGCACGCGGTGTTCGTACGTATAACCGATTTCCTGTAAAGTCATGCGATCGGAAAGTCGCGCGAGTTCTTTAAAGTACTCTACTACCTTATCGTGTCGGGTATGGTGCGAGCCGATGGGGTATTTCAAAAACTCTTCCGGTGTGGGGATATTTTTGTTGAAGTTGCCGGTATTGGGATAGAAGTAATCAGCTTGTGCATGGGCGAACTGACTGATAATGAAGAGCGAAAGCAGGCTTAGGATTCTCATGGTAAAATTTCGGTTTTTAAGATTATGCTCTAAAATAAAGGAAAGCCTGATAGCTTGGCCAACCGTCCGTCACATGAGCTAAATTTCAACCGTTTGAGAAGGGCAAAATAATTATCTTTACCCGCGAAGGACAAGCATTAAGATGGAGATTACGATTAGCAAGAAAAAGACTAAAACGATTAATAAATCTGTAAATAAAGAAATCCTGTTAAAGGCCTATAGCCTCATGTGCATGGCCAGGCGCATGGCCGAAACTTACGATGAGAACCGGGAAATCTGCAGTAAATATGTACACAGTACCTCTCGCGGTCACGAAGCCATTCAACTCGCGGCCGCTTTGCAATTAAAACCAATAGATTTCGCCTCCTTATACTATAGAGATGAATCCATGTTGCTGGGCATGGGCATGGAGCCCTGGGAACTGATGTTGCAATTAATGGCCAAAGCCGATGACCCATTTTCAGGTGGAAGAACTTATTACGGTCATCCTTCATTGAAGCGCAAAGGTTTCCCCACCATACCGCACCAAAGCTCGGCAACCGGTATGCAAGCCATACCGGCAACAGGCATGGCGCATGGATTAAAGTATTTAGAATCACAAGGTCTGTTAAAAGGAAAAGAAAAACCCATTGTAATCTGTTCGCTTGGCGATGGCTCGGTAACAGAAGGCGAAGTGGCCGAAGCCTTTCAAATGGCAGTGTTGCACAAAATGCCTATCATCTATTTGATACAGGATAACGACTGGGGTATATCTGCTTCAGGCGATGAGATGCGCGCCATGGATGCTTATGAATATGCAGCAGGTTTTAAAGGCATGGAACGCATGCGCGTTGATGGCGCTGATTTTGTGAAGAGCTATGAAGGATTACAACAAGCCATTGATTTTGTGCGCAGCAAACGCGCGCCTATCCTCGTTCACGCCAAATGTCCTTTGCTTGGACATCATACTTCGGGTGTGAGAAAAGAATGGTATCGCGGACAAGAAAATTTAAAGCAACATGCCAAGGATGATCCAATTATCAAACTCGAAAAATATTTACTTGACAAGGGATTTAAAAAAGCCGAGTTAGATAAAATCAGGAAGGAAGCAGAAAAAAAAGTTGCTGCTGATTATAATAAAGCATTGAACTCTACGGATGCAGATCCGAACGATTTTGATTCACATGAATTTGCCCCAACTTCAGTAACTGAAGAAAAGGGCAATCGCAAACCAAAGGGTGCAGAGAAAGTGGTGATGGTTGATGCGGCATTGCACGCGGTGGATGAAATTTTAAAAAAACATCCGGAAGCTTTGTTCTACGGACAAGATGTTGGCGGAAGGTTAGGTGGGGTGTTCAGAGAAGCAGCTACACTGGCGCAAAAGTATGGAGATGCGCG
>CAZVFM010000371.1:0-2418 GCA_964626095.1 uncultured Roseivirgaceae bacterium
ATGGAGGGATAATAGTTGCAACCGGGGGTACATTGATTCTTGGTGAAGACGGTACACCAAAATCGTTTGAGGCAAATAACAATACAACACTTTTTGTAAATGGCACTCTGATAATTTGGGGAGACTTAATTGTAAACAATAACCTGATACTTGTTGTCAATGGCAGCATGGTGGTAAAAGGGGATATTGATATAAAAAATAACGGAACTTTTAACGTGGAAGGTACCCTTGAGGTCGAGGGAAATTTCACTGCTGGTAATAATGTAAATGTAAATGTTGATGGTTCAATCAATGTAGAAAATACAGTAACGGTTGGGGCAAACGCGGTATTGACAGGGTCAGGAACCTTTACTGCCGGAAATTGTAACCCTCCAGCTTCAGATTTTTGTGGAGGAGTTTTACCTGTTGAACTATTGTTCTTTAACGCAAAAAATATCAATGGAATAGTAGAGTTGTCATGGGCAACTGCATCTGAAACTGGGTTTGATCATTTCGAAATTCAGCGTTCACTTAATATTGAAGATTTTAAAGCGGTTGATTTTGTTTCCGGTAAGGGAACTTCTTTGGAGGGAGCAAATTATGAAGCTATTGATTACAATCCGTTTGTAGGTCGTTCATATTACAGGCTAAAGGCCGTTGACCTAGATGGCTCCTTTGAATATTTTGGAATGGTGAGGGTTGACAACGATGCAAATAAAAGAGTTGCAGTTTACCCCAATCCACTTCAACAACAGTTGCTAAACGTTGATGCAAATTTTTTGCCTGAAGAAGATGCTAAAATTGTGATATTTAATAATACAGGTAAAATAGTATTGCAGACCCAAGCTGCTAGCACTTCCAATAAAATTGATTTAAAAAGTGAGTTGAAACCTGGAATCTATATTGTCAGGTTTATTACGAATCAGGAATCCTTCTCATCCAGATTGATTGTACACTAGACCAGTTTTGAAATCTTAAAAAGCTTGAAATAAACCAAGTCGAGACCTTCTGCGAAAATCAATCAGGAGACTATTTTCATTTTATACAAGATTTCCCAATCACTACTTAATTTTCCCATTATAGGAAAATTGAATTAATAAAACTCTTTAAACGAGCTAAAATAGCCTTTTCTGTCATTGGCACCCTATTAGCCCTTTGTCTGACAATTAAAGATAGGGAGATGAAAAAGTTAAATCTAAAATTGTTCGTTCTGGTTGGTTTGTTAACTGCCATGCTTTCAAGCGATGTTTACTGTCAGGGGGCATATACTTCGCTAAATAACTACACCGGAAATTGGGAAACAGCCGGAACTTGGACTAAACAGCATGCGTGGATGGCAAATCCACCATTGGGTGCAACAGTTGGAGGTTCGTTTATTGCTAATGTCTATGGTTATATTACCCGAAACGGAAACCTTACCTTCAATGGAGGCTCAAAGTTAAATGTTTATGATACACTCGTTGTAATGGGCAATTTTTCTGTAGCTAGTAGCGTAGAAGTGCATCCTGGAGGTGTACTTATCGTGATTGGTAACTTTACCTCAACTTCATCTGGTGGAAATAAACTTATTAATAACGGAGATGTTGTGGTAATTGGTAATTTTTCTCATAGCGGAGGAAACATTACAACAAATGACCAAGTATATGTTTTCGGTTCGCATTCATTTGGCTGGGGAGCCAATGTAGATGGTATTGGCTACAACGGTAGCAATACTGCAACTATGGGAAATGAACTTTCAACTGAACAGGAATTGGCTGATAACAATTCAGCGCTTGCTTCATTTTTGGTAAACGGATTAGGATACACATCAGCTGTCTTACCGATTACTCTTACTTCGTTCGAAGCAAATCTGTCAGGCAAAAATGTTATTATTAAATGGATAACTTCTTCTGAAATCGATTTTGATTATTTTCAAATTGAAAGATCGATTGATGCCGAAAACTTTGAGCCGATAGCTACAGTATATGGAGAAGGAAGTATGGATTCAGGACATACTTACTTTATTCAGGACAATACACCATTAAGTGGTCGTTCGTACTACCGATTGAAAGCAGTAGATCTGGATGAAAGCTTTGAGTATTTCGGAATGCAACGAATTGATAATGATGTAGATAAAAAAATAGCCGTTTACCCTAATCCTTTAAGAGGAGAGGTTCTGAATGTAAATGCAAATTTTGAAGTTAATGTAGCAGCTACAGTGCAGATAACAAATAATGCTGGTAAAATTTTGTACCAGAGCGAAAGTAACTCGCCCATGAATGCGTTACAGATCGGCAGTAACATTGGACGAGGAATCTACATAGTTAGATTTATCTATCAAAACCAAGTTTATACACAACGCCTTATCATTAATTAATCGAAACTGTATACCGGTAAGCTTGTCAAAATATCTTTTGTCATTTTATGTAGATCAAACTGGTGTGACCACCCCCAATCATT
>CAZVFM010000372.1:0-2411 GCA_964626095.1 uncultured Roseivirgaceae bacterium
CTGCAACATTGCCAAGCGCGTAGTTCTAATAAACTACATTTTCATATCAATGCATCACTCACCTCCACTTCCATAGCTAAATGTATACAGAGAAAAGGTATCTCTGTTGATAATCCATCAAGGACTTCCATTTCCGATGTAAAGACTGAATTATTCAATCATTATTTGCTCCATAGAATATTTTCAATCTTTCAAATTCGTCAAAACATTAATAAAAATGATAATATGTATGGAAAAATCCTTGATATTGGTAAAATCGCAGCTTGATAAACCCACGAACTATTGTTAAATATGATTCGATAAAAATAACAGAAAGGTGCCCAATAGTTAAATAGCTTGTGAATTTAATTTCTTTTAAATTTTATTCAGGCAGGTAATCTCCCAATAAATTCCAATCCATTCCATTACCCCAGCCTTGTCCGTGATCGCTAACATTTTTTACTTTGTGAGCCTCTCCGATACGATGTTCATCATAAGCCAGCAGAGACAAAATTTTACCCGGTCTCAAATGTTCACTTGCCCAGCTTAATGGAGAATTGCCATGGACGTCTTTGGCTTTTTTGTCGGCTCCATTCTTAATCAGGAAATCAATAGTGTGCTCATCCGCGTAGGCGGCTGCACGATGTAAGGGAGTTTCACCTCTGGTTCGTACATCTCTCATAAATGCTCCTGTTTCCAAGCCGGGGATTGTTCTGGCATTCACGTCAGCTCCTTTTTCGACGAGCAATTTCACAACATAAAAATAATAGGGCCGTCCAGCTTTACAGAGAGCATTATGGAGGGGTGTTTCATGGGTTTTATCAACAAGCGCATTTACATCGGCACCGCAATTAATCAGGAAGTCACATACTTTCCAATGTCCAAAAAAAGCGGCATTACCTAATTCAGAATTCATGTTGATGCTGTCAAGGTTACCTCCGTTTTCGATTATTAACCTCAGACCGGTTGTGTCATTGTAGTACACCAGCCATTGCAATGGCTTTATGCTGCCTTCGTGAAGCAATTCCTTCCAATTTGGTTTCTTAATTAACTCCACGATGAAATCTGTTCTACCCCGGCTAATAAGCTCAAATATTTTTTGTTCCTCCATTAGTATGTCTTTATTCCATTCATAAAATCACGATATCAAATGCCTCACCGGGCAAAATCCTTTACAAAAGCACACAATAAATGCACTCCCCAACCGGTCGCTGCTTTGCTCTTGCCGAATTTGGTATCACCAAAAGCTACTCCGGCGATATCCAGATGCGCCCAGGATGGATGATCTGACGTAAATGCCTGGAGAAATTTGGCAGCAGTAATAGCACCGGCAACCGGTTTGGTTGACAGATTTTTGATGTCGGCAATATCCGATTTCATTTCATCGTCGTATTCATCCCAAAGGGGAAGTGACCATACCTTTTCTCCTGTCTGCTGGCCACATTGAGTGAGCGCATCGGCTAGTTCGTCATCGTTGGAAAACAGACCGGCACAAACACTACCGAAAGTACGTACACAACTGCCGGTGAGTGTGGCCAGGTCGATGACGTGATCGACTTCATAATTTTTCACCATATAGGAGAGGGCATCCGCCAGAACCAGTCGTCCTTCGGCATCGGTATCAATGATCTCAATGGTTTTGCCACTGTAGCTGTCGATCACATCTCCCGGTTTGAAGGATTTGGCATCGACTACATTGTCGGTGACCGGTGTAATTGCTATAATATTGACCGGCCATTTTAAAGCAGCAACCGCAGCAATGGTACCTAAAACTGTCGCCGCACCTCCCATATCACTCTTCATATAATGCAGGTTGTTTGACGGCTTGATCGACAATCCTCCAGTGTCAAAAGTGACACCCTTACCTATTAAACCTATCTTTCCGGCATCCTTTTTTTTGTTGCCGGTATATTCCGCAATAATAAATGCAGGCTCTGATTCACTACCCCGGTTTACTGCCAGCACCGCCTGCAATCCGGTCTTCTCCATTTTTGCCTTATTAAATACGGTCACATTCAGGTTACTATTTTTTGATTGGGATTTTACCCAATTGACCATATGTTCCGTATCGACTTTATTATGAGGAGCGTTGACCAGATCCATCACTTCTTTCTGATATCGGGTAATTGTCTGGATTTGATTAATGCTGGTTTTTGATGCTTTGGCAACGGAGTTCTCTGCCACGAAGGTTATTTCGGCCTTCGGGTCACTCAGAGGATGAGATTCCTTTTTTTGCGTCTGATACAGAGCCAGGTTGTAAGTAGCCAGTTCCATGGCTTGCACAATAGCGGGAATGACCAGGGAAGCATCCACACCTTTTAATTCAATTTGTATTTTATTGCTGAACAAATCCCTTTGGGCGATTGCAAAATCCAAACATATTTGTTGAATAGCCTGATGATTGAATTTTCCGGAAAGATTAATCAGGGCGA
>CAZVFM010000373.1:0-2354 GCA_964626095.1 uncultured Roseivirgaceae bacterium
GCTTTGGAAAAAATCGTGAAGGCTCGTTCGAGGCATTGATTGAAGATGCACCAAAATATGGGTTTGAAGTACAGGAAATACCGAGACAAGATATTGATGATATCACCATCAGTTCGACCAATATCCGTAAAGCCTTGCTGGAAGGTGAAGTACAAAGCGCAAACGAATTATTAGGCATGCCATATAGTTTGCAAGGCAGGGTAATCAAAGGCGACAGGCTGGGAAGGTTGATGGGTTTTCCAACGGCTAATCTTGAAATCGAATTTAAATACAAGTTGATTCCGGCAGAGGGTGTTTATGCAGTAAGTACAGCAAATAATGGTCAAAGATATAAAGGCATGTTGTACATCGGGTACCGACCAACTGTTGGTGGGCTAAAGAAAAACATTGAAGTCAATATTTTTGACTTTGATAAAGATATTTACGGTGAGAATTTGAAAATATATTTTCATCATTCCATCAGAGGCGATAGCAAATTCGAAGATTTGGAAGCATTAAAAATACAATTGCAAAAAGATAAGATTGCATCACTGGAGGTCTTAAAAAATTACGATTGAAATCATGTCGGGAGTTCCGAAAATATTGTGGCAAGCAAGTGAACAGACAAAGCAGCAGAGCAATCTTATGCATTACATGCATTGGCTGAAAACAAACAAATCTCTTGACTTTAAAGACTATACTTTACTCTGGCAGTGGTCAGTAGAAAATATCGAAGCCTTTTGGGAATCTTGCTGGCAGTATTTTGATATCATTTCGCATGCACCTTCTAAAACTGTTCTACAAGGCAATGAAATGCCGCATTACAAATGGTTTGATGGCGCAAGGCTTAACTATGCCGAGCATGTTTTCAGAAATTATACTGAGGAACATCCTGCCATGATATTTCAATCAGAAAAGAAAGCATTGGAAGAAATTAGCTGGAAGCAATTAAAAGAACAGACTGCCGCATTCAGAAAATTTCTTGCAGATAAAGGG
The DNA here is from genome assembly GCA_964626095.1 of uncultured Roseivirgaceae bacterium. Lineage (GTDB taxonomy): Bacteria > Bacteroidota > Bacteroidia > Cytophagales > Cyclobacteriaceae > DAOLDI01. Next base: position 976 of record CAZVFM010000373.1, read on the forward strand.
GTAGGTAAAGGAGATCGCGTTGTAGCTTATATGCCTGCTTGCCCGGAGGCCACTATTGCCTTTCTTGCGGTGAACTCATTAGGTGCGATTTGGTCGAGCTGTTCGCCCGATTTCGGCAGCAGCTCTGTTATTGACCGCTTTGCACAAATTGAACCCAAAGTTTTGATTGCAGTGGATGGTTATGCTTACGGAGGTAAATCTTTTGATAAAAGAGAGACAGTAAAGTCCTTAATGGAAAATCTTCCGACAGTTAATGACCTGGTAATGATTCCTTACCTCAATGAACCAATTGATTTTACATTACCACATACTACCCATTGGCATGATATCATCAACAATACTTCAGCCACAATGGCATTTGAACCTGTGCCTTTCTCACATCCGATTTGGGTTTTGTATTCTTCAGGTACTACAGGTATACCTAAAGCCATTGTGCATAGTGTGGGTGGAATTTTATTGGAACATTTGAAGTATTTACATTTTCATAACGACATCAAGGCGAGAGAAAGATGTTTTTGGTACACCACCACCGGCTGGATGATGTGGAACTACATTCAAAGTTCATTGCTCTGCGGTGCAACCTTGGTTTTGTATGATGGCAGTCCGGCCTGGCCCGATTTAAATGTGTTGTGGAAATTTGCTGAAGCAGCCAAGATCAATCACTTTGGCACCAGCGCAGGTTTTGTATTGGCCAATATGAAAACCGGATTACATCCCGGAAAGGATTACGATTTATCCGCATTAAGAAGCATAGGTTCAACTGGCTCCCCACTCCCACCCGAAGGTTTTGACTGGATCTATAAAGAAATAAAGTCTGACCTTTGGCTGGCATCAATTAGCGGAGGGACCGATGTATGCAGCGCATTTGTTGGCGGCAATCCACTTTGGCCTGTGTATATGGGGGAAATACAATGTAGAGCGCTAGGTTGTAAACTCGAAGCCTTCGATGAAGAGGGAAAAGTGTTACATGATGAAGTAGGCGAAATGGTAATCACCAAGCCCATGCCTTCCATGCCGGTGTTTTTCTGGAATGATAAGAATTTTGAACGTTACAGGGAAAGTTATTTTGAAATGTATCCGGGAATATGGCGCCATGGCGACTGGACTCAAATTACACCAAGAGAAGGTATTGTGATTTATGGTCGCTCAGATGCTACACTTAATCGTGGTGGGGTACGTATCGGTACCAGTGAAGTGTATCGTGCTGTAGATAAAATAAAAGAGGTAAAAGACAGTCTGATCATATGTATTGAAAAATCGGGAGGCGAGTACTACATGCCATTATTCGTAGTGATGCAGGATAGGCAGGAGCTTAACGAAGAAATCAAAAAGAAAATTAATCAGACATTAAAAACAGATTATTCTCCGAGGCATGTACC
>CAZVFM010000374.1:0-2353 GCA_964626095.1 uncultured Roseivirgaceae bacterium
TGTAATGATAAAGTTACCAGGATGTGGGTCTGCATGCACTTGCTTTAAACTATGCATTTGAAAATTATAGAAATCCCATAGCGCTTGTCCTATTTTGTTACGTTGCTCCGCACTTGGGTTTAGTTTAAGATAGTCCTTTAGCGGCAATCCTTCCACCCAATCCATCACCAGAATTTTCTCTGAGGATAACTCAGCATAATAATTTGGAAAAACCACATTATCCAAATGCTTACTTGCATTTGATAATTCAACCGATCGTCTCAACTCAAGCTTGTAATCGGTCTCCTCCAGGAGCTTCTCTTCTACCTCTTGCATGTACTCAGCCAATTCTTGTGTGTTGATATTCAGAAGTCTGGCAGCCATTGGCTTGACCATGCGCAAATCAGACTTTACGCTATCGGCCACTCCGGGATACTGAATTTTAACAGCCAATTTTTTACCCCTTAGCTCTGCACGGTGTACCTGCCCGATAGAAGCTGCATTGACTGCCTGTACTGAAAAAGAATCAAATATATCGTCAGGGCCTTTCCCGAAATCTTTTTGGAAAGTTCTTTGCACCAATGGAAATGATAAGGGTGGTGCGCTGTATTGGGCCATTGAAAATTTATCCTGATAAGCCTGTGGTAAAAGATTTTTATCCATGCTTAACATTTGCGCCACCTTTAGTGCACTGCCTTTCAAATTACTTAAGGATTCATAAATGTCGTGGGCATTGTCTTTATCAAGCTCATCTCTCTTCAAATCGGGATCGAAGAGTTTTTTACTGTAATGTTTTATGTAATTACCTCCCACCTTGGCACCGGTGCTTAAAAACTTTGATGCCCGCTGCACCTTGGTTACGGGAATTCGTTCCTGTTCTTTCATTGATGATTCTGGTAAAGAAATTTGGCGAAGTCAATCATGCTATCGAGTGGACTTTTACCTATCAATTCAAAAGCAAGGTTTACTGACTTTTCAATAGCAGCATCTGTACTTTCAAAGCCTTTACTTTCATCTTTTATCCAAAAATTTAGAATGAAAAGAAAATGTAACCAAAATATACTGTCGTAGCGTTTATCAATCACAGGGCGACTGGCAACTTCTCCGTTATTTTTTCCTTCAGAAATAATTTCCTTAATCCAATTCTCAAAAGCTGGCTTGAATGCTTTCAGGTAGTTAGGCACAAATTCGGGTCTGGCCTTTTTGTTATCTGCTAGCAGAAGCACAAAGCTTCTTTCTCTTTTAAGTACCTCGGCTAAGCTAAAATAGAACGAAAGCAGTTTTTCTCTGCTACTAAATGAGTTGTAGTTCTTATCCGCTTCAAGCGTATTCTTAACATTTAAAAGGTAGTTGAGAAATATGCCTTTCTCAAGTGCATCAAAAGAAGCATACTGTGAATAAAAAGTTTCCTCAGTCTGCCCGTTATCAATGCAGAATTTGTACACCGAACCGGGTCGCTTGCCGTTGGTTAATAAGTACTGTCTATAGGCCTCGCTAAGGTCAAATGCCTTGTTTCCCTGGGCCTTTTTTCTTTTTGCTGATACTGTCTTTTCCATGCCAATAAAACAGGATAGAAAGCAGAATGTTAAGTGAATTAAAAAGAATCAGAAGAAAATTTCCTGTGCCAGTCGAAAGGTATTGGAATGGGCCTCTATGATGTCTTTAAAGTCTTGGGCATAACCACCCCCCATACTTGCCACAAGGGGGACTTTGTTTCTTTTGGCTGCCTCCAATACAATTCTGTCTCTGGTCTTGCATCCCTCCAGGCTCAACGCAAGTCGGCCTAGTTTATCGGTAGCCAGCACATCAACTCCCGACTGGAAGAAAATAAAGTCAGGTTGCACTGTTTCCAAAAGATTATTCAGGTTTGTATCCAAGGTTTTTAAATAAAATACATCGTTGGTTTGATCCGGTAATCCTATATCCAGATCAGATGATTCTTTATGCAAGGGATAATTATTTGCTCCGTGCATGCTAAGGGTAAATACCCGGGTTTCATGCTGAAAGATCTGTGCAGTTCCATTGCCTTGATGCACATCAAGATCAACAACCAGAATTTGTTTAGCCAATTGATGATGCAGTAAATAATTGGCAGCAATGGCGATATCATTCAGTAAACAAAAGCCTTCGCCTCTATTTGTAAACGCATGATGGGTGCCACCGGCAATATTCATGGCTACGCCAAACTGCAGGGCATGCAATGCACATTGTAATGTGCCATTCATGATGATGATCTCTCGATCAACAAGTTCCTGGCTTATTGGAAAGCCAGTTCTTCTGACTTCTTTGGCACTCAGGTTTAAACCAAGCAGCTTATTGAAATAATCCTGCTCATGACTCAATAATATCCATTGCTCTTCTGCTGGACCAGGAT
>CAZVFM010000375.1:0-2349 GCA_964626095.1 uncultured Roseivirgaceae bacterium
TCTGGCGGGTGCGCACACACCTGACCGACTCCGGTTGGTATGCCGAAATGGCCATACCATGGAAGACGCTGCGCTATCCGAATGATTGCAAAGAGATAGGTATTGTTTTTACCAGGAACATTCGTAAAAACAATGAGAACCTTACATTGCCCGCACAACCTCGTGCGTATGCGCCTTACCGCATGGCCTATGCGGCTGTTTTAAAAAATATTGAACCACCACCTCCTTCTTTTAATCTCTTGTTTAACCCATATGCTTTAATGGATTTACAACAACAAAAAGTTGGAGATCAAAAAGATATTCAAACAGATTTTAAAGCAGGAGGCGAATTGAAATGGGCAATTGACCCCACCACGGTGTTGGATGTTACATACAATACAGACTTTGCACAGGCCGATGTGGACCGGCAGGTAGTTAACCTTACACGCTTTTCAGTTTTCTTTCCGGAGCGCAGACAGTTTTTTTTAGAAGGTGCTGAAATATATACCAATAGTGCATGGAGACCATTGCAGCCTTTTTTTAGTCGCAGGATTGGATTGGATGAAGTTGGTAATCCTATACCCATTGATGCGGGTATGCGTCTCACCCACAGAAGTTCAAAGCAAAATATAGGGGCCCTGGTAATTCGACAGCGAGCAGATGAACAAAATACGGCAGCGAATTTTGTGACGGCCCGGTATGCCCGGAACTTTTCTGCACAAAGCAGGGTAGGAGGTATGCTGTCTTATAGAAATGATGAAGCTGATGAAAACGGACAATCGATTCACAACACCACCATTACTACCGATGGTTTTTTTCGACCTTCGCAAAAAGTAAATGTGTATTGGATTTTATCCGGCACACAGACTAACGGGCGCATCAACGATCAAGGTTATGCGGGTTCGGTTTGGGCTTCGTTAAACACCAATGATATTTACCTTGGGCATATTCAGGCCATCATATCAGAAGGGTATAACCCACGCAGCGGATTTGTGGATGATACCAATTACATGGTCACCAGTCCTGCAGTAACGTACAAATGGCGTCCGTCCTGGCGTCCTGATTTTGTAAGACAAATTAATCCTGGTGCTACCCTTTTTCTTTATAACCGTCAAACCGACTTAGCTTTTAGGGAAGGCTTCCTCTCCTTGCGTTTTCTTGAACTTGATTTTCAAAACGGAGGAAGGTTATTTTATGCTGCTGTTCAAAACTGGCAAAACCTTTTTGATTCTTTCTTTCCCATTGGAATTGAAATTGCTTCAGGAAGGTATCAGTACCTGCGACATCGCATGGGATACAGCACAGACTTCTCCAAAAAGTTGGCAGGTGAGATAGGATTTGTTTCAGGAGATTATTTTGATGGTCAGCTCAATACTTTAACCCTAAGTGGCCGCATTGCGCCCGATCCCCGTTTGGCTTGTACCTTTAGTTATGAGTATAATCAGATTACCAATTTGGGTGTAAGTGAAATCAGTCGTGATACACATCTGGCGGGTGTTACCATGAGGCTGGCCTTAAATCCTCGCGTACAACTCATATCTTTTTATCAATACAATACGGCTGCTAATCGCGCTACACTCAACGCGCGTTTTGTTTGGGAATACAGACCGCTTTCATTTGTTTATTTAGTGGTCAATGATAATCGTTTTGATATTACCAATACTGAAACTTCGATGCTGGAACGTGCACAAAATCAGCAAGCTATTCTTAAACTGACTTTACTTAAACAGTTTTAAGTTATATTCTTCCAGCCTATACGAATCCCGAAAGAACCACAGCACTTAGTACAAATTAATCACATGCGCTTCAAATACGGCATCCTCATGTCCGCGTACTTGTAAGGTGAGTGTAGGTTTTTCTTTACTCCAATCAATTTTTATCAGGCCAAAGTTTCTTTGCATAATCAATTCGCCTACGCGATAGCGGTTCTCTTCCGGCCAGGGTTCGCGCCAGGTATGCGTAAGTCCGCTGGCAGTAAAATCATAAAGCGGGTAATCCATCCCTTCCAATTCAATTTTAGATAAGGAAGCTATGTGCCTGTCGCCACTGATGATGATAATACCTTTGGCCAGAGAGTTGGCAATTAAATCGTACAGGCGTTGATGTGCTGTAGGGAAGTTGGCCCATTTTTCAAAGCGATGTTCACTTGAAATTACTTGAATGCTTGAGTTGATGATATTGAATGTGGCAGTAGAATTATTTAACTCTTCCTCCAACCATTTCCACTGGGCTTCACCTAATACATCACCCTCTTCATTTGGCAAATATTTATATTCTCTTCTTTCAGTGTCTGGATTGATATAATACTCTTTTTCAAGTGTATCACGAAAGTACCTGGTATCCAGGTTAAAAACTTTGACTTGCTTTCCT
>CAZVFM010000376.1:0-2346 GCA_964626095.1 uncultured Roseivirgaceae bacterium
TTCTACGAACAGATTACTTTACTTCATCGCAGCCATACTTGATTTATTTTGGTTACTGAGATATTTTTTGTATCCTGTCAATAATCACATTCACATTTTATTAGCATTCTCACTAATAACTGTATTTCTCCATGTGATAAGTGAAAATAAATTAAAGACAAGGTAAAAGTGAAATATCAAAATAATAGAAAACATTTTTTGTGGATAGTCATCCTCGGTGGTAGTTGGATACTTCTATTGGTTATTGCGCTTCTACTTCCTGGATATATCGAAGAAAAAATCCAAGAAAAGATAAACGAACAAAACATTAAAGTCTCCTCTGTAGAGGTGAATCTGATTTCAGGATCAGTAGAAATCAAAAAACTGGAATGGGAAATCTTTGAAGATACACTGAAATCACCCTTTCATTCATTCAAAATAAATACACTAAACATTCAGGGTATAAACTTGTATGAATTGCTGGTTAATAACAAAATTCTGATTAAAGAAATCGTACTTGATAGCGGGAAAATTAAATACAATACCAAGTTAACACGCAATAAACTTGAGATTTTTCCAAAAAAATATTCTGAGCTTAAATGTACCTCCATAGCTCTGAATCATATCGAAACGAAAATTATGACCGATACTGTTGAAGCCCTATCAACACTTCTCCATTTAAATATTACCGATGCAAGTGTTAAGGTCGATTCAACCAATACTATTCACTATTCAATAAAACAGTCAGATGGATTTGCTGAATCAATAAATTTTAGCCGAAACGAAGGCATGTATGGCAGTACCATTAAAAAAATTTCTTTCAATACAGCATTAGAAGAAATTACAATTGACTCCATCCTGCTTATTCCAAATTTTAGCAAATTCAAATTTGCCCGTTATTTAGGCGAGCAAACTAGTCGGTTGAATATTTCTTTCCCCAAATTAATTATTGAAGGTGTTGCATTTAAAAACCTTCTTGATAGTGTCCTTATCATCAGAAAAATCAGAATTCCTTCATTCGATTTGTATTCCTTTAAAGACAAAAGGTTACCCTTTTTAAATACTGAGAATGTCCCCTTACCTATGGAGAGTTTTCTAGGTCTTCCGTGGAAAGTAAAAATTGATTCTATACTTATTGCAAATTCACGGATCACCATAGAAGAGTATCCAGAAAAGGGAGATGAACTTACGTTTGTAACATTTACTGGTGTGAATGCATTGTTCACCGGACTGAACAATCGAATTTCCAAAGACGATCTCCCTACTGCACTTTTACAGGCAAACGGAAACTTAATGGGATCTGCCAGAATTAATGCTGTGTTTCAATTTCCATTGGATGGCTCGCCTACATATACCGCAAAGGGTGAGATTTTGAAATTTTCATTAACAGAACTAAATCCTGTTTTCGTACCCATAGCTAACATTCGAATTGAATCCGGATTCCTGAATAGCCTTTCGTTTGATTTTGCTTATACTGATTTGCGCTCGAAAGGTACGCTTGATATTGATTATGAAAACCTCAGGCTGTTGGTACTGAATAAAGGAGATATGCAAACACACAAATTAAAAACACTCCTCATCAATTTAGTACTAAAAAAGAACCGAGATCAATCCGGGCTGAATGCCAAAGCAGTTGGCGTTATTGATATTGAACGAGACCGTAATAGATATATTTTCAATGTTTGGTGGAAATCTGTGCTGGATGGCCTGCTATCCTGCATGGCGTGGGGGTCAAAATAAAAACCTGGTATGTTGGTAATTTGCATGCAAGAAGCTTCTTTAAACCTTCATAACTGTATTTAAAATTGATGCGAAAGGTATAACTTCATTTCCACTCCTGCTCTAACTATGCAATTAGCCCACCCTGCTGTTTTGTAATACTGATTTCATTAAAGTAGTCCCGACAGGAATCGAACCTGTATCTAAAGTTTAGGAAACTTCTATTCTATCCATTGAACTACGGGACCAATTTTTCTTTTAAATATGCTTTACCAACCCCACTTTTATAATACTTTTCTTTATCTCTTGCTGTTTGCCAATTGACAAACTCTTCTTCATAAACTAATTCCCAAGGCACTAAACCTTTTGTATACCTGTTTTTGCCTTTATTATGCTCTTTTAATCTTCTTCTAATATCCTTACATATTCCAACATAAAGATTTTGGTTTATTAAGCTTCTTATAACATACAAATAAATCATCCTTTCAAAACAGACAGGAATCCCTGACTGCCGTCAGGCAGGGAACCTGTATCTAAAGTTTAGTCCCGATCTATCGGGATATTCTATCCATTCCTGCCTGCCGGCAGGCGGGGAACTACGGGACCTTGATTGCTGAGTGCGCAAAAGTACTGATTTTTAAAAATCTT
>CAZVFM010000377.1:0-2333 GCA_964626095.1 uncultured Roseivirgaceae bacterium
GGGACTGGTCAGGGGCAAACCCTTTGTGATTCGCTTGATGTTCGGTCTGATAAAACCAAAACAAACTATTCCCGGGGTAGACGTTTCCGGAAAAATCGAAGCGCTGGGTGCTAAAGTGAGTTCCTTTAAAATCGGTGATGAGATATACTGTGATCTGTCTGATTGCGGATTTGGAGGATTTGCCGAATATGTTTGTGTACCAGAAAAACAATTGTCCAAAAAGCCTTCCAATATCAGTTTTAATGATGCCGCTGCTTTGCCACATGCCGGCTTACTTGCGCTTCAGGGACTTGTAGATATAGGTAAGGTGAAATCCGGTCAGCGTGTGCTGATCAATGGTGCCGGAGGCGGTGTCGGAACCCTGGCCATTCAAATCCTGAGATCGTATGATGTAAATGTAACGGGCGTTGACAGTGAGAAAAAATTTGATTTGATGAAATCGCTGGGATTTGATAGCATGATAGATTATAAAACAGTAGACTTTACCGATACCGAAGAAAAGTATGACCTAATCCTTGATACAAAATCAAACAGATCTGTATTTAAATATGCACGAGCCCTCAATAAAAATGGCACTTATGTCACCGTTGGAGGATCAATGCACAGATTGCTCGAAATATTATTGTTAGGTTCACTCCTATCGCTTTTTACCGGTAAAAAATTGAGCATACTCTCGCTTAAGCCAAACAAAGACTTAGAACAGATTTCTAAACTTGTGGAAAAGGGACAAATAAAACCTGTTGTTGATGGCCCCTACGCGTTTGACAAAATCCCTGAGTTGATTCAATATTTCGGTGAGGGCAAGCATTTAGGAAAGATTGTAGTTGAAATTGGAAAATAAAGCCGCACAACATGGGTAGCTGTTGCAATAATGCTGATAATTATTTCACTTGCTTTGGGCGCAGGACTAATATGACAAACAACAAACACAAAAGAAAATTAGCAGCTAATAATGATGTTGTGAAATGGAGGCTGCAAATGAAAATCAAATTGATAATCATAGCATTATTACTTTCTATAACCAATACTTTGTCCGGACAAAATAATCCGATCAAGGTGGGCGTCATTGGCCTAACTCATTCTCATGTACATTGGATTTTTGAAAGTGAAAAGCGCGGAGATATTTCAATAGCGGGCATTGTAGAACCCAATCGGGAATTAGCATCGAGGTATTCGTTGCAACATGGCTTTTCGATGAACATTGTTTTCAATACGGTTGAAGAATTAATTAAAAACAAAGACATTGAAGCAGTTACTGCATTCGGAAATATTTATGATCACCTCAGCATTGTAGAAACTTTTGCGCCCAGAGGAATACATGTGATGGTCGAGAAGCCCTTAGCGGTAAATTTAAAGCACGCAAAAAAAATGGAAGCGCTGGCTAAAAAACATCAAATTCATTTATTGACCAATTATGAAACCACCTGGTACCCTACCAATCACAAAGCTTATGAATTAGTAAAACAAGATACCATGGTTGGAGCTATTCGAAAGATCGTTGTCAGAGATGGACATAAAGGTCCGGTGAAAATAGGTGTGAACAAAGAATTTCTGGAATGGCTTATCGATCCCGTACTCAATGGCGGTGGTGCCCTTATGGATTTTGGATGCTACGGAGCCAATTTAGCCACCTGGTTGATGGAAGGTGAAAAACCAACAAGTGTAACTGCCATAACCCAACAACAACAAAAAGTTAACAATCCCAAGGTGGATGATGAAGCGATTATCATTCTAAATTATGAAGACGCGATAGCTGTAATTCAGGCATCCTGGAATTGGCCCATTGGCAGAAAAGATATGGAGATATATGGGCTGAATGGCGCTGTGTATGCAGATAACCGACATGATCTCAGAATCAGAATTTCTGAAGGTTATGATGGATATGCTGAAGAAACATTTAAGCTTGATGAAAGAAAAGCCCCATTTGATGACCCTTTTTCTTTTTTTGCAGGATTAATCAGAAAAGAAATCGAGATGCCGGCTTATGATTTATCCTCCCTCGAAAACAATATGATAGTGATGGAAATTTTAGAAGCCGCTATCAAAAGTGCGAGATTAAATAAAACAATAGTACTTAAAAAATAACAGCTGTCAATCTATCTGCTCGCAGCCACACGCTACTTCCCTAAACAAATAGCTGTTTAACTACCTGGTCTTAACGGGACAATGCGATCGGTTTAGTTATGGGCAAATTGTATCCTTTAGCCTTTAGTTTTCTAAAGCTATCTTGGTAAATTTGTGCCATAGAAACACTTGACAAAGTCAAAATGATCATGACCCAATTGTTTACTAAATTTATACCGGCAATAATCACTAATTTATAAGACAACAAA
>CAZVFM010000378.1:0-2331 GCA_964626095.1 uncultured Roseivirgaceae bacterium
GCTTCCATTGCTTTAAATGTTGCTTTGGCCAGGTCAAGAAAGGTTCTTGCTTGTCCACTGCCTAAATTGTAAATACCACTATTTTTTCTGTGATGCATCAGCCAGTAACACACTTCTGTCAAGTCTTTTACATAAATGAAATCGCGCATTTGCTCACCATCTTTGTATTCAGGATTGTGCGATCGAAATAATTTTATTCCGCCACTTTCTTTAATTTGGTTGTATGCATGCCAAATTACCGAGGCCATACGGCCCTTGTGATATTCTCCCGGTCCGTAGACATTGAAGAATTTTAAACCTGCCCAAAAAAATGGTTTTTCTTTTTGTGCCAAAGCCCAAACATCAAATACTTGCTTGGATTCTCCGTAGGGATTTAAAGGTTTTAATAGATGAATTTTACTTTCGTCATCATCATAACCCTGTTCTCCTAAACCATAGGTTGCTGCTGATGAAGCATATACAAGTGGGATTTGATAAGCAATACATTTTTTCCAGATGGACTTGCTATAGTCTACATTAAGTTCCTGAAAAATTTCCCAATTAAATTCTGTGGTATCTGTTCGGGCTCCGATGTGAAATATAAATTCGACCAGTTCACTATTATTATCGAGCCAATCGAAGAAAACATCGCGTTCAATTTGCTCTTTTATTTTTAAGCCCTGCAGGTTTTTGTTTTTGGCTGGGTTGTTGAATTTATCAACAGCAATGATATAATTGAAATTATCTTCGTTCAGTCTTTTTATCAGGTTGCTGCCAATAAAGCCAGCGGCTCCGGTTACTACAATCATGTGCTATTTTTTATGGCAATTTAAGCTTTTTCGTGTTTGGTTTCCCTTAAAACATATTCAAGTATATTTGTGAAGTTTTTATAAAAATGGTATACGTAAGCAGGAAAGAGCATTTTAATGCGGCACATAAACTCTATAATCCCAACTGGAGTAAAGAGAAAAATATTGAGGTTTTTGGCCCCTGTGCCAACGAAAACTGGCATGGTCATAATTTTGAGTTGATAGTTACGATGAAGGGTAATCCCGATCCTGAAACCGGTTTTGTAGTAGACTTGAAAAAACTCAGTTTACTCATCCGAAGGGAGATTATCGACAAACTTGACCACAAAAACCTGAACCTTGATGTCGATTTTATGAAAGGAAAAATGGGAAGTTGTGAAGTGTTGATTACTGAGATATGGAAGATTTTAGAAATTGAGATCAAAACCATAACACAAACTGCTAAGCTGCACAGCATAAGACTTTATGAAACCCCGAGAAATTATGTGGAATACTTTGGGGAATAAACAATCCATCCTTTTTACTCTGCAACAGTGAAATACTATCTCATAGCAGGAGAACGTTCGGGAGATTTGCACGGTGGCAATCTTGTTAAAGCTTTGGCACAAAAAGATAGTGAAGCAAATTTCAGGTGCTTCGGAGGGGAATACATGCAACAAGCCGGGGCGGATTTGGTGGTACACTATTCTGAACTGGCGGTTATGGGTTTGGGTGAAGTACTTACTAATCTGATTAGAATATCTTCACTGATGAGCCGCTGCAAAAAAGATATACTAGCCTATCAGCCGGATGTTGTAATTCTAATTGATTTCGGTGGCTTCAATTTGCGTTTGGCTTCTTTTCTTAAAAAGCACCATATCAAAATTTTTTATTACATCACACCCAAGGTATGGGCTTGGAATCAGGGTCGGGCAATGAAAATAAAACGATTGGTCGATAGAATGTTCGTGATACTTCCTTTTGAAAAAGATTTTTATAAAAAGTATGATTGGGAAGTAGATTATGTAGGCAATCCGGTATTGGATGAAGTTAAACAGTTTATTCCGAATGCTGAATTTAAAAGGTCACTTGGATCAAGCAACAAAAAAGTGATTGCTGTATTACCTGGCAGTAGAAAGCAGGAATTGAAGCGGGTGATCCCAGTGCTTGCAGAGACAGCAAGAATAAACCCCCAATTCAACTTTATCATAGCTGCTGTGGATACTCTACCCAAAGAACTCTATTCAACATTTGATACGCTTTCAAATGTTACTTTAGTATTTGAGCAAACATATAACTTACTTACTGTTGCTGATGCGGCAATAGTTACTTCAGGGACTGCAACCCTGGAGACTGCGCTTTTTAAAGTGCCACAAGTAGTAGTGTATAAAACCAGTTCCTTCAATTACGCGATTGGCAGCCGGCTGGTAAGCGTGCCATTTATCTCTTTACCAAATCTGGTAGCCGAGAAAGAAGTGGTTAAGGAGCTGCTTCAAAATCATATGACTGCGCAATCAGTATCGGATGAACTCAAGGAATTAATCAATAACCACGATTATCGTAA
>CAZVFM010000379.1:0-2154 GCA_964626095.1 uncultured Roseivirgaceae bacterium
TTGTAATTGTATGATCATAATTTGAATTTATTCACAAATTGTTCAATGTCTTTTTTCATATCCTTACTTTCAGAAAGCAACTCGATAAAAGCACTGCCCACAATGGCCCCCTGCGCATGTGCACATGCCTGTTGAAAAGTCCGCGCGTTGGATATCCCAAAACCGATCAGCAGCGGATGCGTCAATTCCAGGTTTTTCAGCTGCATGAAATAATCCAGTTGACTTTGACTGAAATCCCGCCTGGCACCGGTTGTACTGGATGAGGACACCGCGTAAACAAAACCGCTTGAGCACGCATCAATCTTTTTAATGCGCGCTGGCGATGTTGTAGGCGTAATCAAAAATACCATGTCCAATCCCAACTCCTGCATTTGTTTTTTATACAACATCTGGTATTCATCCATCGGCAAATCAGGAATAATCAAACCATCTACCCCTGCAGCAACTGCAGCATTCAAAAATTTATTGATACCGTACTGCATCACAGGATTAAGGTAACCCATCAAGACAATAGGTAAACTTACTTCCTTTCTTAACTCAGCTACCTGTTCAATCAATAGATGCAAATTCATCCCATTCTCCAATGCTTTTTTATTGCTGCGCTGTATGGTCGGACCATCAGCGATAGGATCTGAAAAAGGAATTCCAATTTCTATGATATCAGCACCTGCTCCAGCCAAATATTTTCCAATACGCAGCGTATCTTCCAATTGCGGATAGCCCGCAGTATAAAATACAGAAAGTATATTTTTTTGCTTACGACTAAAAATTTCTTTAATCCTGCTCATCGGCTCAGTGTGTTCCATAATTTTTCTCTCCTGCAGTAATGGCCATAGGTAAAATGTTTTCTTTAGGCGGCAATGGACAAGTAGCAAACTCGGTAAACGCGCAAGGTGGATTATAGGATTTGTTGAAATCAATAATCACCTCATCCTCTCCTTCTTCAGGCCAGGCAACATACAGGTACCTTCCCGCGCCATAACTTTCTCGGGCATTGGTATCATCAGCAAAAATTACGAACAACTCTCCGCCAATCTCCTCATCCAGGGCAATGAGCCGCTGTGGCTTACCTTGTATTTCAAATACTAAAGTACCTGCTACCTTCATCGCAACACTTTGTCCCAGTACATTGCTCACCTCCATGCGCTGCCCTGCTGCAGCCGGCTCAAATCTTCCGGCCACTCTCCAGGCAACATCAACCGGAAACCGTTCAATGCCATGAAATTTTTTAAGCTCCGGATGTTCAAAATCACGCAAGCGTATGGCATACTGGTTTTCTCTTTTGATGACAAACCATTTAAGCGAACCATAATCAACATGGATGCGCGAGGAATCAGGATGATAAATAACAGTACTGGTACCAAAGGCTCCGTTGACTAACAACTCCACATCTTGTTGAGCCACCATGGTAACTACACCCTTATTCAATAGAAAAAAACCGGCATGCGCTGGAATTTTATTTTCCGGAAATACGATGGCATTCTCTGATCCGCTGCCAAATGTATTCACCCCTTCCTCCAACCAAAACAATCCGGCCAGGTTGATCCAGCCTTCTTCACTTTGTAAATAGGCCGCACGCTTTACATCCCATGCAGCAATTTCTTCCGCATATGCCTTCGGGTCAATCTCTGTCTTCTTGTCTTTACATGCTACAAGAGAAAGCAATAAACCTATAATGCATAAGCTGCTTATACTTAAATATTTTATCCTGTTTATTTTCATCTCTAAATATTATCCAAACTCAAAATCTAAAATCAATAATCAAAAATCTTAAATCAATCACCCAATGCCTAATACCCTCCCCACTTGATATACGTCTCCAAATCTTTATCTCCCCTACCCGAAAGATTAATCACTACAACATCATGCGGATTGAATTTCATCTTGCTCAACACTGCCGTTGCATGTGCGCTTTCAATGGCCGGAATAATTCCTTCCATTCTGCTGACTTCAATCCCTGCTTGCATCGCCTCTTCATCGGTAACGTTCAAAAATTGAACCCTGCCGCTTTCAAACAAATGCGCATGTAATGGTCCGATACCCGGATAATCCAGTCCGGCCGAAATGGAATAGGGTTCTGTCACTTGTCCGTCAGCCGTTTGCATCAATAAAGTTTTGCTCCCATGCAATACACCCGGCTTACCCAATGCAGTA
>CAZVFM010000379.1:2164-2318 GCA_964626095.1 uncultured Roseivirgaceae bacterium
CCTTCCATTCTGCTGACTTCAATTCCTGATTGCATCGCCTCTTCATCGGTAACGTTTAAAAATTGAACCCTGCCGCTTTCAAACAAATGCGCATGCAAAGGTCCGATACCCGGATAATCCAGTCCGGCCGAAATGGAATAGGGTTCTGTCACTT
>CAZVFM010000380.1:0-2313 GCA_964626095.1 uncultured Roseivirgaceae bacterium
TATTTTCGCATCATGAGAAAAAGTATTGTTGATATCTGGCTCATTACGCCTCTACAAAAATTTATATCCAATTCAACTACAAGCGGTATCATGCTGTTTGTTTCAGCGCTTATTGCATTGATATTAGCCAACTCGCCATGGGCAGAAGAATACCATAGTGTGTGGGCACATAAGCTTAGTCTTGGTTATGATGAGTATGTCATTAGCAAAGACCTGCACCATTGGATAAACGATGGTCTTATGGCCGTTTTCTTTTTCGTTATCGGTCTTGAGCTAAAGCGTGAAATCATTGCCGGAGAATTATCTACACCCAAAGATGCTGTACTTCCTTTAGCTGCCGGCTTGGGCGGTATGGTAGTGCCTGCCCTGGTATATTTATGGTTTAATACAGGTGGAGAAAGCAGCCAGGGTTGGGGCATACCCATGGCTACTGATATTGCCTTTGCTCTTGGCGTTTTATACTTATTGGGCGATCGCGTTCCCCTTTCACTAAAAATATTTTTAACAGCATTAGCCATTGCCGATGACCTTGGTGCAGTACTAGTGATTGCATTTTTTTATACTTCCAATATTGATTTTGTCAGTCTTACCGTAGGAGGAATTTTTATGGCAGTACTTATTATCGCCAACTTAATAGGTGTAAGAAATACTACTTTTTATGGTTTAGTAGGCATTGGTGGTTTGTGGCTCGCATTTCTTATGTCGGGTGTGCATGCCACAATTGCAGCGGTATTGGCAGCACTTACCATTCCGGCTTATGTAAAAATTGACGAAGACCTCTTCAGTAAAAAAGCAAAGTTGTTGACTACAGAATTTGATGCAGCCCAACGCACTGACGATCAATTGGTGAGTAAGGAACAATTATATGTGCTAGAAAAATTCAAATTTCTATCCAAAGAAGCCATGACTCCGCTTCAACGATTGGAACATTCACTTCATCCATTTGTTGCCTTTGTAGTAATGCCCATTTTCGCTTTGGCGAATGCGGGCGTTACCTTCTCTGGAAATTTCAGTGACAATATTTTAAGTCCCGTGGCATTGGGTATCATTTTCGGACTCATCATCGGAAAAACTGTAGGCATAATCGGAATGAGTAAACTCATGGTATGGTTAAAGTTGGCGAAGCTTCCCGAAGGTGTACGTTGGCCACACATATATGGTGCTTCACTGCTCGCAGCAGTTGGTTTTACCATGTCACTATTTATTACTGAACTTGCTTTTACTGACGCGAATTACATTCTTCAAGCCAAGTTAGGAATATTAATGGCTTCATTTATTGCCGGAATAGCCGGTTACCTCATTCTCAACTTCACCCTAAAAAAAGACTCATAATTTAATTTGAACAACACCCCATACTTGTAAAGGTCAAAAAAAGGGGACGGGCAAATTGAGTATCCGCAGGTATTCCAAAATTTAAGATTTCTCTAAGACTTTAAACCTTTTGGCAAAAAAGGTGGTGACAAAGTACGAAGGCTCTGAAAGGAAATACCCTTCTTAGGGCTTCGGATAGACAATTCTAAGTTGCGGTTTTTGAATTTAGGATAAAAGTCACTCATGTAAGAAAATTTCAATAATTGAAAAAAAATGAATTTCTCATTGATCTAAATACCCTCTTACAATTTCGCAGATAAAATAATACCCTAAACAGGGTATTGTATTCACTTAATCATGTTGTAAATTCAAGGTGTTAACTTTCAACTAATTGTTGAATACCCAATTGAGGTAGCTTGGTACAGTATTAAGATATTCCATGATTATTCATTTTAAAAAACGGGTATTATTCGGACTCTCAATTACACTGATTGTGTTAATTGTATTGGGTATATTTTCATATCTAAGCACCCAACGGTTAATAGAAACGGCAAGGTTATTATCGCATACCACCAGGGTTATTAACCATGCTGAACAAGTGCTTAAAATAGCTATTGATCTGGAAACAGGTAAAAGAGGTTATGTTATAACCGGTGATAGCAGCTTTCTTACTCCGTTTAACCAGGCATCAGAGAAAATTGAAAATAATCTTAGTTTGCTCGACTCGATAGTTAGAGAAGACGTAATACAAAGCGAACGAATGAAAAAGATTCATGTGCTTGTAAGTAAAGAACTGGACTGGTCATTAAAAGTAATTAATGCAAGAAAAAACAATTTTGAGGAATCTCAGGCGCTCGTTGCCCGTGGTGATGGCAAGTTAATTATGGATGAACTACGCACTCTCATTCATGAAATACAAGACCATGAGCGTAAATTATTTGGTAAAAACAATACTGTTACAGCAAAAACCCTTCAGGAATTTCAATATTCTTTGCTCACATT
>CAZVFM010000381.1:0-2289 GCA_964626095.1 uncultured Roseivirgaceae bacterium
ATAATGCAGTATTCTTTCACTGCAGTTTCAAGTTATCTCCCCTCCAAAAAGTTGTTCATGCTCAAGCCATACCTGAAGAATAATGATCGGACCGGTACGTACTGAATAGCGTAATTGTTACAGCCTTTTTTCCATTTTAACTAATTGCCATACCTCATCGTAGCTTGGTAGCTTAAACAGCTCTTTCGAAACCGCTTTAAAACCCAATGAAGTGTATAAGTTTAAAGCAACAACATTATGCTCAAAAACGGCCAAGGTAATTGTTTTAGCGCCAAAATTTACCCTTACTTCGTCAATCAACATAAGTAGCATATGTTTAGAATAGCCCTGGCCTTTATATCGATCAGCTATAAAAACCCTGCAAACCCTGTAGCAGTTTTCGTCCTCTTTAAATAGTTCTATGTAACCAACATTTTCACTACCTACCCTGAACAAATATGGATAAACAGTGATCTTGCTACAATGATGTTGGATCTGCTCATAAGTTAAGGGATAAGTGTAAAGTGGGCCACCCCAAAGATAATTTAGCTTTTCTGAACAAATCCAATTGATCAGAATTGGGTAATCACTTTCAGTAAAATCTATTAACTGCACTGTGTCACCCTGAGGTTATAACGCGCCGCACATGGGTGAAGACCGCAGTGCGGTTTGCATCCCAGCGACTGTACGGTGCGAGTGTTGCGCTTTGTTAGCCATTTACTGCGCCTAACCCCCAAGCTTTTGATTTAAAAAATTTTTATAAATACTTATTGTCTGCTCACTCGTTAATATATCCAAGTGCCCAACATTTTTAATAACATGATATTCGCTTTTTCGGCTTTTATTTGTCGAAGCAAATAACTTTGCATTAAGTTTTGGCGGAGTTTCCCAGTCATTCTCACCAGCAAACATCAGTAAGGCACCACGATATTCTGATAGAACAGCCTCATTGTCGATGAATTCAATATCCTGGGATGGTTTTGTTTTGAAAATTGGTCTAATAACATAGCCTATTGGCTTTGGCACTCCATAGGTTAATTTCGCTTGATCGACAAATGAGTATTTCACCCAGTCTTGTACATTTGTCACACTCCCCTCCAGAACCAAATGCTCTACAGATCTGGTTGATGCAACTTGAATGGCAAGAATGCTCCCTATAGATAATCCATGCAAAACAATAGGTAAAGGACTTAATTCAGCAACCGTGTCATACAAAAATATTGCGTCAGATTTCAATAATTCAACGTTAGCAACACCGGACGTAAAACCAAAGCCACGGTAGTCAAACCAGATGATATTGGCATTGAGTTGCGCAAGATACGGTAAAACGTTTGTGTGCTGCCTTACCACGGGGTAATTATTGGGACCAAAGTAAAGGATAGTTTTTGTAGCTCCCTTTTGTTTGAGGTAAATACCATTTGAATGATTACCATCAGGTTGGGCAACAGTTAATGCTTCAATTTCGAACTCTGGATACAACTGAACCAATTTTTGAACTTCAAGAGCAAAGTCTAACTCAGAGATCGCTTTCTGATTTCGCAGCATGTCTTTTCCGCTGGGACTTAGAGTCACGCAGCCAGTCATAGCCATCAGAAAAAAAAGACAAAAAATTAGTCCAACATTTCGATTCACAAATATATCCTTTTAATGGCTAACGCGAAGCACACGATCAAAAAAACGCGTCAGTGGGTTTAACGCCCCAGATGCCGCAGGCCGCGAGTAATGATTATTGTTATGTGTTTTTAACCAAGCCATCTACTACCTCGGACGCTTCTTTTAAATCTGCACCTGTGATTTTACGATAAAGCCTGATTGCTTTTAGCCTATGGCCTGCTTTTATAGCCTTATGTACTTCAAGTGGGACGACAGTAGTATCGTCAAACTCAATACCAGTGTGCTTGATAAGCGCATCTATTTTGACCTCTAAGAAGCGAATTCTCTTCCGATAATCTTCAAGCTGCATATACAGATAAAGACCTAAAAAAATCAGTGCAGGAACAAAAAATCCAAAATATTCAGCCAAACCATCTACTCCTTAAAACACGTAACAGCTTATCCAAAGGATCTGCACCCGCAAGTTGCAGTCAGAATGTCCTTTGAGTTTTTATAGTTACCCGAGTCTATTCTTGTACCCGAATGTAAATCAAGTATTTTATTGTTGTAGCAATTTTTGTTGCCGTAAAGTGCGGTAATAAAGCCCGCGAGTTGTTGAAGAAAAACTCAGAACTGTCGGCTGAGAGTTTATACAGTGATTGCTACGTTGTTAGCGGAGCAGGGGCTGCAAAACCTTTATCGCGTTAACATCGTCAA
>CAZVFM010000382.1:0-2288 GCA_964626095.1 uncultured Roseivirgaceae bacterium
CCAGCTTTATGGTAATAGTGAAGCGCCTCCATGGTATAGCTATAGGCTGAGTCAATCTGGAAGGCGGGATTTTCAGGTGTGAAAAAATAGGTTGAAAAAACATATCGGGCTATTGCATTCAACGAGTCCTTTCGGATGGCTTTGACCAACTTTGTTCTGGCCTTCTCCCACTTTCCCTTCTGCAGGTTGTTCAGTGCCATTCGCTCGGCTGAAGGTTGAGCAGAAACCACTGAAAAGGCGCATAGAAAAATACTGCTGATAATGACCCGAATCTTCAATCTCCACGGTGTTAATAATACATCAAAACTACAACTTTCGAATGAACGCTACTCCCGCTCATCCATAAGAACAATCAGAAAAATTACCGTAAACATCAAACTCGGGTAAATATATTGTTGCCGACTTGGAATTAATTTGTAAATTTTCACTTTGTAAAAACCCTGCAATGGCCAAACTCAAGAACATCATCAAGCAACTTTCTGAGAAGGACTTCAAAGCCATATACGATTCGTTGATTGAAAGTAACGCAGAAAAATCAGCTTACCTGTTAAAAGCGCTGCGGGAACGATCGCTCTCAGACACTAAAATCATGACCGAACTGGAGGTAAATGCCAATGCCTACTACACCCTTCGTTCGCGCCTCAACCTGAAAATTGAGGAATATTTGATGCAGCAACTGGAGAGTCCCCGTACGGACGTCCTTCGAAAAGTAGCCAATATCAACGAAATTGTTTTTACCAAAAAACGCACGATTGCCATTGCTACGCTTAAAAAACTGGAAAAAGAACTGATCGATTACGACCTGGCTAACGAGCTCACGATTATATACAAGTCGTTAAAGAAGCTTCAGGTAAATTCACCCGATTACTTTCAATATTCCCAGCTTTACAACCGGCATGTGGCCTATATGCTGGCACTAGACAAGGCTGAAGAATTACTCGCTGATTACTTCAAAAAGTACGGAAGCTATTTACTAACGGGTGATGATGTAGAAAAACTCGGGCTATCCCTCCTTATTAAGGAAATGTCGAATGTGGCTAACCTATACGAATCGCACAGGCTTTATGTTTACCGAAGTGCCATTCATGTCTTTCATCGTCTGTTTGTTGAACCCGATGAAAATCTTCAACAGGATACAGAATCCATTGAAGATACTTTTGAGAAAGTCCAAAAGATTTTTGACAGTTACAGCCTGGATTCTATTTACTATCATCTGAACCTTGTTTTTGAGTTTTTAAAACTAGAGTACTACAACCATTACAAAGTTTACAGACAAGCCGAAAAATACTTTGAGGAAGTAAATGATGCCGCAGGCAACCTGCTTACAAACTATGCCACGTATACTTTCCCAGCACAGTTCCTCATCTCAAAACTCGAAAGACATTTACGGTTAGGCACCGAAGCAGAACTTTACGGTGAAAATGATAGCCTTTTTATCGACTATGAAATCGATTTACTGGATATACCCAGGCATGTTATTTATGTAACGTACAGAGCGCTTAGCGCCTATTATGTTGGAAAATATGATGAAGCTTCCAAACTCATTAACAATTTATTGAATGAGGTGAGCTTAAAAAAATATCCTATCACTCAGCTTGAGATAAAATCATTGTTGGCCTTGCAATATGTTCTGCTTCACGATTATGAACTCTTCAATCAACTGGCGAGTAGCATTCAACGGCAAATCCGCCTCTTAGGCAAGGATGCCTGTGAAAACATTCAGCTCTTTATTAAAATTCTGAAGATAGCCGTCAGTGAGGCGAAGAAAGAAAAAGCCAAAAAGATTAATGCGGTAATTCCGAAACTGAGCGTAGCCAAAACAAGTTATTTTGCACCGACTATGTTGGTTAAACTTGATGAGAAGTTGGTGATAAACTTAACGGAGTATTAAATCTCCAGCTTTAAAATGTTTTCGTGAGAAAGCGGCTTGTTCAGGTAAAGTTTTACGTTATCGTATTTCTTCGAACGACTGAAATCCTGAGGGTTTATGGATGAAGTGAGCATTATAATTTTGCATTTCTTCTTCGCCATGCTGCTCAACTTTTCAAATTCTTCTAAAAACTGAAAGCCATCCATTAACGGCATATCAATATCCAGGAAGATAACATCGGGTAATACCTTATCGGCCACATCCAGCCGTTCCATATTTCTCAAAAACTCAATAGCACTCTTTGCCCCGGTGTGTGTGTAAATGTTCTCGGTAATAGAAGCCGACTCAATCATTTTTTGATTAATCAGGTTATCAATCTCATTGTCGTCAATAAGCATTACAGTTCTGAACTTTTTCT
>CAZVFM010000383.1:0-2270 GCA_964626095.1 uncultured Roseivirgaceae bacterium
TTCTCGTGCCGGTTTAGGATTACCCAAAACAATTTTTATGGACTATACCCGAGATACTGAAGGCATTGTAGAGGCCGTTGGTGGCGCACCGGTAGTTATAAAACTATTGGAAGGAACACAAGGTCTGGGAGTGGTACTTGCTGAAAACAAAAAAGCGGCTAAGTCAGTTATTGAAGCTTTTCATGGCATCAAGTCAAGGATAATAGTTCAGGAATATATCAAAGAAGCAAAGAGTTCTGATATCCGTGCTTTTGTTGTTGACGGAGAAGTGGTGGGTGCGATGAAACGTACAGCCAAAGAGGGTGAGTTTCGTTCAAATCTTCACCGTGGAGGTACCGCAAAGATAATTAAGCTGAGTCGTGCTGAAAAAAGCGCTGCACTTACAGCGGTGAGAAAAATGGGATTAGCTGTAGCCGGTGTTGATATGCTACCCTCAAGCAGAGGACCGTTAATCATAGAAGTAAACTCCTCTCCCGGTCTTGAAGGCATAGAAACTGCTACTGGTGTTGACATAGCCGGAAAAATTATTCAATACCTTGAGAAAAATGTAAGTATGAAAAGAGGTGGAACGCAAAAAGATAAAATCAATGCTTGATAGTTCAACATTCGAAATTTTGAATGTTGAACTTTGAATAGAAATAAATATCCAACTAAGTTGAAAAAACTGATAATAGCAGGAGAGGAGATCAAACCAGGAGAAAGCAAGGAGATCAAAATCAAGATCGCCCGCTTGCCGTCACATACCCAAATTGAAACGCCTATTTATGTGGTGCGTTCATTGGATGATGGTCCGGTGCTGGCGCTCATGGCTGGAATGCACGGTGACGAAATCAACGGGATGGAAATTGTACGCAGGATTATTGATGGCAATTTAAACCGGCCCAAAAGAGGTACCGTGATTTGTTTGCCTGTGATTAATATTTATGGCTTCCTCAATTATTCTCGCGATGTACCTGATGGCAAAGACATCAACCGTTCATTCCCCGGAAGTCTTACGGGTTCACTGGCCAGTAGGGTGGCGTATCATTTAATGAGGGAAGTAATTCCTAACATAGATTATGGTATTGACTTTCATACCGGGGGTGCCAACAGAAGCAATTATCCGCAAGTGCGTTGTTTATTGAAAGACCCTGTAAATGAAGAACTGGCTCAAGCATTCCATGCGCCATTTACTTTAGATGCACCTTTTCGCCCCAATTCATTGCGACAAGCTGCATCTAAGAAAGGAAAAAACATTATTGTTTATGAGGGAGGTGAGTCATTGCGTTTTGATAAACAAGCAATTGAAGAAGGTATTGAAGGTACCTTACGCTTGATGAAGCATTTGAACATGATTGACTGGGCGCCAGATCCGAAGGAAGCCAATATCATTATATGGAGTTCTTCCTGGGTACGTGCCAAAACAGCTGGTCTTTTTCAGACGAACGTAAATTTGGGTGACCGTGTAACTAAAAACCAGTGGGTAGGAACCATTACCGATCCTTTTGGTGAGTTCAAAGAAAAATTAAAATGTACGCAAACGGGGTATATCATAGGTTTGAATCATAATCCTGTGATTAATGCAGGCGATGCTTTGATGCATATTGGTGTGGACAATGTTTGTAAAGTGTGATGGAGGAGTTCTTTAGTGCCTACGGGTACATCGCATTATTGGTAGGTTCTTTTTTAGAAGGAGAAACCGCATTACTCATCGCTTCAATTCTTGTTCATAAAGGGTTTTTCTATTTCCCTTATGTAGTAGTTGTCGCCTGGTGTGGGGGCATGATTAGTGATCTGGTCTATTTTTCTCTTGGTAGAAACCGAGGCACAACCTATTTATTGCAAAGACCAATACTCAAAAGGAGGGCAGAACAACTTAGGGATTTTGCCGCAGCGCATCGTTACCTCCTACTTTTTTCTTACAGGTTCTTGTATGGTTTCAGGATTGTACTCCCGCTAATTATTGGGATGAGCAAAATACCCACACGTGAGTTCTTGTTTTTTAGTTTTGTATCGGGTTTAATCTGGGCTTCACTGATTGGAGCAAGCGGTTATGGGCTTGGTATTTGGTTGGAAGCAAAATTTAATTTAGACGATCATCTGATTTGGATACTGCTGGCATGCGCTGTATTTGGACTTAGTATGGGCTTAATAGTTAAAACTGTATTCCAGTCTAAAGTTATAAAGAGCTAAAATTTTAGAAATCTTAGCTAAAATTTGCTTCTCTCAGAAAAAAAAATGAAATTTCAATATCAAATCAGGGTTTCGGCCACACCTAAACCTAAACCGTT